>JBGVDY010000001.1:0-16126 GCA_045119585.1 Acutalibacteraceae bacterium
TCGTAGTTCTTTTCGATAGCGTTAAAGCTTAAGGGAAGGAGAGTAAAATATTATGCCTAATGTAGCAGTATTAAATATGGCAGGCGAAAATGTTGGTGAAATCACATTAAGCGATGCTATATTCGGAATCAGCCCCAACGCAGTTGTTATGCATGCAGCAGTTGTAAACTACCTTGCAAACCAACGTCAGGGTACACAGTCCACTCTCACCCGCACAGAAGTTTCCGGCGGCGGTAAGAAGCCTTGGAGACAAAAGGGAACCGGTCACGCTAGACAAGGTTCTACACGCGCTCCACAATGGAGACACGGTGGCGTAGTTCACGCTCCGAAGCCGAGAGATTATTCTTACTCTCTCAACAAGAAGGTTCGCAGATTAGCTCTTAAGTCGGCTTTATCTGATAAGGTTCTCAATAACGGTCTTATCGTTTTAGACGAATTAAAGCTTGAAGCTTACAAGACCAAGGTTGTTGCTGATTGCTTAAAGGCTATCGGCGCAGGCAAAAAGGTTCTTGTTGTTCTTGAAAATAACGATGCATTCGCAGTTAAGAGCATCGCAAACATCAAGGGCGCTAAATCTGCTCAAATCAATACTATCAACACTTATGACATTATCAATGCTGATACTTTGGTAATTGTTAAGGGTGCGGTAGCAAAACTTGAGGAGGTATATGCATAATGAAAATCGCTCAAGATATCATACTTGCTCCGGTTATCACCGAAAAGAGCATGGCAGGTATTGCCGATAAGAAATACACCTTCAAGGTAGCAAAAGATGCTAACAAGATTGAAATCGCAGAAGCAGTTGAAAAACTCTTCAAGGTAAAGGTTGCGAAGGTTAACACCATTAGTGTACGCGGTAAAGAAAAGCGTATGGGTCGCTATAGCGGTTATACGGCTTCTTGGAAGAAGGCCATTGTTACACTTAAAGCAGATTCTAAGCCTATCGAATTCTTTGACGGTCTTGTATAAAATCTAAGAGTTTTGCTTGGAAATCCCTCGATTTCCGGTGATGTATGAAGTCGCGAAAACATATGCGGCTTCGCTAAGCCAAAATAGGAGAGTGAAATTAAGATGGCTATTAAACATTATAAGCCGACTACTAACGGTCGCCGTAATATGACAACTATGGATTATTCCGAATTGTCTAAGGTAGCACCTGAAAGAAGTTTGCTTACAGCATTAAAGAAAAATGCCGGTAGAAATAGCTACGGCAGAATCACCGTTCGTCATAGAGGCGGCGGTAACAAAAAGAAATACAGAATTATCGATTTCAAGAGAAACCGTTTCGGTATCCCCGCAACAGTTATGACTCTTGAATACGATCCAAATCGTTCTGCATTTATCGCCCTCATTCAATATGAAGACGGCGTTAAGAGCTACATCATAGCTCCTCAAGATTTAAAGGTTGGCGATGTTGTAGTAAGTGGTCCTGATGCCGACATTAAGGTTGGTAACGCATTACCACTCGTAAATATCCCCGTTGGTACCTTTATTCATAATATTGAGCTTTACCCCGGTAAGGGCGCACAGCTTGCTCGTTCAGCTGGTAATATGGCTCAGCTTATGGCTAAAGAAAACGGTATGGCACTTTTACGTTTGCCTTCAGGCGAACTTCGTAACGTTCCTGCAAACTGCATGGCAACAATCGGTACTGTTTCAAATCCTGAACATGCCAACGTTAACTATGGTAAAGCAGGTCGTAAGCGCCACATGGGTTGGAGACCTACCGTTCGCGGTTCTGTAATGAACCCCTGCGATCACCCTCATGGTGGTGGTGAAGGTAAGTCACCTATCGGCCGTCCAGGCCCTGTTACCCCTTGGGGTAAACCCACCTTGGGTTACAAGACCCGTAAGAAAAATAAGCAAAGCAATAAATATATTGTTAAGCGTCGTAAATAGTCCACGAAAGGAGACCTGATTATGGGAAGAAGCATTAAAAAAGGCCCTTATGTGCAACCCGTGTTGCTTAAAAGGGTATTAGAAATGAATGAAGCCGGCGAAAAGCGTGTTCTTAAGACATGGAGCCGTTCATCCACCATATTCCCCGATTTCGTCGGACACACCTTTGCAGTACATGACGGACGTAAGCACGTTCCGGTTTATGTTACAGAGGATATGGTTGGACACAAGCTCGGTGAGTTTGCACCCACAAGAACATTCAAAGGCCACGCAGGCTCTAAGACCAGCGGTAAGTAAAGGAGAGTTAAACAATGGAAGCAAGAGCAATACTAAAATATGCTCGCATTTCACCCCGTAAGGTGAAAATTGTTATGGATTTAATCCGTAATCAAGATGCTGACAAAGCTATGGCTATCTTAAAGTTTACTCCTAAGTCCGCTTGTGAGTATTTAGAAAAGCTTTTAGCGTCAGCTATTGCGAATGCACAAAACAATCATAATATGGACGTTTCTCGTCTTTACGTTGCAGAATGCTTTGTTTGTCCCGGACCTACTCTTAAGAGAATTCGTCCGAAGGACCACGGCAGAGCACATCGCATCTTAAAGAGAACAAGCCATATGACTATCGTTCTTAAAGAACGCGAAATCTAAGAAGGAGGTTTAAGTTATGGGTCAGAAAGTTAATCCACACGGACTTCGTGTAGGTGTTATCAAAAACTGGGACTCACGTTGGTTTGCCAAGGACAACGTTTTCGGTGATACTTTGGTTGAGGACTATAACCTCCGTAAATACCTTAAGAAAACTCTTTATTCTGCAGGTATTTCTAAAATCGAAATCGAACGTGATGAAAAGCGTGTAAGATTACACATCCACTGTGCAAAGCCTGGTATGGTTATCGGCCGTAACGGCAGCGAAATTGAAAAATTGCGCGAAACCTGTCAAGCAAAGCTCGGCAAAACAGTTGTAGTTAATATCGTTGAGATTAAAGCTCCCGATGCCGATGCACAGTTAGTTGCTGAAAACATTGCAACTCAGTTAGAAAAACGTATCTCTTTCCGCCGCGCTATGAAGCTCGCTATTGGCAGAGCAATGCGTCTTGGCGTTAAGGGTATCAAAACTCAAGTTTCAGGTCGTCTTGGCGGCGCTGAAATTGCAAGAAGCGAACAGTATCACGAAGGTACTATCCCGCTACAAACCCTCCGCGCTGATATCGACTACGGCTTTGCTGAAGCAGATACCACTTATGGTAAAATCGGCGTTAAGGTTTGGATTTACAAGGGTGAAGTTCTTAGTGACAACCGTCGCCAAAAGAAGGAAGGAGGCACCCGCTAATGTTAATGCCTAAGCGCGTAAAATATCGTAGAGTACACCGCGGTCGTTTGACAGGTAAGGCTCTTAGAGGTAACACCGTAACACACGGCGATTTTGGTCTTCAGGCAACTGAACCGGCGTGGATCACCTCTAACCAGATAGAAGCTGCCCGTATTGCTATGACTCGTTATATCAAGCGTGGCGGTAAAGTATGGATTAAAATATTCCCTGATAAGCCGATTACTGAAAAACCTGCTGAAACTCGAATGGGTTCAGGTAAAGGTTCACCGGAATATTGGGTAGCGGTTGTAAAACCGGGCCGCGTAATGTTTGAAATTGGCGGCGTTAGCGAGGAGTTAGCTCGTGAAGCTATGCGTCTCGCTGCTAACAAACTTCCTATTAAGTGCAAGTTTGTAACCAAACAGGAAATGGGTGGTGAGCAATAATGGCAATTAAAGAATTTAAAGAATTAAATTTGAAAGAGCTCAACGATAAGTTGATAGACCTTAAGGACGAATTATACAAGCTTCGTTTCCAACTTGCTATTAACCAGCTCGAAAACCCGATGCGTATAACTGCTGTTAAAAAAGATATCGCTCGCGTTAAGACTCTTATTCGCGAAACCGAAATCAACGACAGCAAGAACGCTTAATAAAGGGAGGTAAAGCGAGATGAGCGAAAGAAACCTTCGTAAAACAAGAGTTGGTAAGGTTGTAAGTGACAAGATGGATAAAACCGTTGTAGTTGCTATTGAAGACAACGTTAAGCACCCACTCTATAAGAAGATTATCAAAAACACAATCAGACTTAAGGCACACGATGAAAACAATACCTGTGGCGTAGGCGACAGAGTATTAGTTATGGAAACCAGACCCCTTTCTAAAGATAAGAGATGGCGTGTGGTTGAAATCATCGAAAAGGCGAAGTAGTCTTAAAGGAGGAAACCACTGTGATACAACAACAGAGTTACCTCAAGGTTGCCGACAATACAGGTGCAAAAGAAATTATGTGCATCCGTGTTCTTGGAGGCTCCAGAAGGAGGTATGCCAACATTGGCGATGTTATCGTTGCTTCTGTTAAGAAAGCAGCACCCGGCGGTACTGTTAAGAAGGGCGATGTAGTTAAGGCAGTTGTAGTTCGTTCTGCAAAAGGTCTTCGCCGTAATGATGGCACATACATCAGATTTGACGAAAATGCGGCTGTTATCATCCGTGAGGACAAAAACCCACGTGGTACCCGTATTTTTGGACCTGTAGCCCGTGAGCTTCGTGAGAAGGATTACACAAAGATTCTTTCTCTTGCTCCGGAAGTACTTTAATGGGAGGTAAAAGTTAATATGAGTAAGCTTCACATTAAAACAGGCGATACTGTAGTACTCCTTACAGGAGATAAGAAGGACCGCAATAAGAACGGTAAGGTTCTTGAGGTTAGCCCAAAAGAGGGTAAAGTAATCGTAGAAGGCATCAACATGGTTAAAAAGCACGCTAAGCCGCGCAAGGCCGGTGACCCTTCGGGTATCATCGAAACCGAAAGCGCAATCTATGCTTGCAAAGTACAGGTTGTTTGCCCTAAATGTAATAAGCCCACCCGCGTAGGCTACAAGGTTTACGAGGACGGCACAAAAGAACGCATTTGCAAAAAGTGCAAAGAGACTTTTTAAGAGTAGGAGGAATACACAATGTCAAATTTAGCTAATGAATACAAAGCATCAGTAGCACCTGCATTGATGAAGAAATTCGGCTATAAGAGCGTTATGCAGATTCCGAAGCTCGATAAAGTCGTAATAAATGTAGGCGCAGGCGAAGCAAAGGACAACACAAAGGTAATCGATGCTATCGTTAACGATTTAGGCAAAATTACCGGCCAAAAGGCTGTTCCCTGCCGCGCAAAGAAATCCGTAGCGAACTTTAAGCTTCGTGAAGGTATGCCTATCGGCGCAAAGGTTACTCTTAGAGGCGAGCGTATGTATGAATTCGTTGAAAGACTTTTCAATGCAGCTCTTCCAAGAGTACGTGACTTCAGAGGTATCAATCCCGACGCTTTCGACGGCCGCGGCAACTATGCTATGGGCGTTAAAGAACAGTTGATATTCCCTGAAATCGACTATGATAAGATTGACAAAGTACGTGGTATGGATATTATTTTCGTTACCACTGCTAAAACAGATGAAGAGGCTCGTGAGTTATTAACTCTTATGGGCGCTCCGTTTGCGAAGTAAGGAGAAGGAATTATGGCTAAAACTGCTATGAAAATGAAACAGGCTCGCCCTGCTAAATTTTCTACAAGAGAGTATAACAGATGTAAGATCTGTGGTCGCCCCCACGCTTATCTTCGCAAGTACGGCATCTGCCGTATATGCTTCAGAGAACTCGCTTACAAAGGTGAGATTCCCGGAGTGAAGAAAGCAAGCTGGTAAGGCATAAAAGCTAAAGGAGGTTGACGGCATGCAAATTACCGATACAATCGCTGATATGCTTACGAGAATTCGTAATGCTTCTTCAGCAAAACACGATTCGGTAGCTATTCCTGCGTCTAACGTAAAGAAAGCAATCGCTCAAATTTTACTTGACGAGGGATATATACAAAGCTTCACCGTAGAAGAAGACGGTAAGCAAGGCGTAATTCAAATTACTTTGAAATACGGCCAAAACAAATCGCAAATCATCAACGGCATTCGTAGAGTATCAAAGCCCGGTTTGCGTATCTACACAAATGTAGAGGATATGCCAAGAGTTATGAAAGGTCTTGGTATAGCAATCCTTTCCACCTCTAAGGGAATATTAACAGACAAGCAGGCTCGCAAAGCTAATGTTGGCGGCGAAGTTCTCGCTTTCGTTTGGTAAGGAGGTGCCTGAGGAATGTCAAGAATAGGAAAGAAACCTATCACAATTCCTGCTGGTGTTGATGTTAAAATCAACGGTTCACAGGTTACTGTTAAGGGTCCTAAGGGTGAACTTTCAAATTCTTTCAGTGAAGCAATGACTATCACTATGGAGAATAACGAAATCATCGTTACCCGCCCTTCAGATGTTAAAGAACATCGTTCTTTACACGGATTAACCCGTACACTTATTGCTAATATGGTTGTAGGTGTTACAGAAGGCTACAAGAAAGAGCTTGAAGTAAACGGCGTTGGTTACCGTGCACAAAAGCAGGGTAAAGACCTTGTTTTAAACTTAGGTTATTCACATCAGGTTATTATGCCTGAAGTTGATGGTATCACCATCGAAGTACCAAGCAATAACTCGATTATTATTAGCGGTCCCGATAAGCAAAAGGTTGGTCAATTTGCGGCAGAAGTTCGCGAAAAGCGTCCTCCCGAACCCTATAAGGGCAAAGGTATCAAGTACGTTGACGAACACATTCGCCGTAAAGAAGGTAAAGCCGCTAAGGGTGGTAAGAAATAAAGAAGGAGTGTATGAAAAATGGTTAGTAGACCTAACACAAATAAGGCAAGACTCAAGCGTCATGCACGTGTTCGTGCTAAGATTAGCGGAACAGCAGCTTGTCCCCGCCTTGATGTATTCCGCTCCAACAGCAATATTTACGCCCAGCTTATCGATGATGTAAACGGCGTAACTCTCGTTGCAGCTGCTTCTAACGAAAAAGATTTCGATGGAAACGGCGGTAACAAAGAGGGTGCTCGCAAAGTTGGACAGTTAGTTGCTGCTCGTGCCGCTGAAAAGGGCATCACCGAGGTTGTTTTTGACCGCGGCGGATATATTTTCCACGGCCGTGTTAAAGAGCTTGCCGAAGGTGCCCGCGAGGGCGGCCTTAAGTTCTAATAAGGAGGAATACTTTTGGCTACAAATATTGACGCATCAACATTAGATTTAAAAGAGCGCGTAGTTGCTATTAACCGTGTATCTAAGACCGTTAAGGGCGGACGTATTATGAAATTCTCCGCTTTGGTTGTTGTAGGTGACGGTAACGGTATCGTAGGCTTCGGTCTTGGTAAAGCAAGCGAAGTTCCGGACGCTATCCGTAAAGGCATTGAAGACGCTAAAAAGAACCTTATTAAGGTTGCATTAAAGGGTACAACAATCCCACATGAAGTTATCGGTGCTTTTGGCGCAGGTCGCGTTCTTATGAAGCCCGCTGCTCCCGGTACCGGTGTTATTGCCGGCGGCGCAGTTCGTGCGGTTGTTGAAATGGTAGGTATTACCGATATCCGTACAAAGGCTTTACGTTCAAATAATCCTTGCAACGTAGTGCGTGCTACCATCCAAGGCTTAGCATCACTTCGCAGCGCTGAACAGGTCGCAGCAATCCGCGGCAAGTCAGTTAAGGAAATCGTAGGTTAAGGAGGAGCAGCATTATGGCAACAAAGAAGGCTGCATGCCTCAAAGTAAAGCTCGTAAAGAGCACAATTGGTTCTAAGAAGGACCAAATCGCTACTGTTGAAGCTTTAGGTTTGCACAAATTAGGCGATGAATCCATTCAGCCTGATAACGCAGCTACCAGAGGTAAAATCAACAAGGTTTGTCACCTAGTTGAAGCAACAGAAGTAAAAGCGTAAGTTCGCTATAGGTCACAATATTGTGGCAATGCGGTTTACTCCGCGAATTTAGCAAGGAGGTGCGAACAATGAAAATGCATGAATTAGCTCCAGCGCTCGGTTCTACAAAAGAATCCAAGCGTATAGGCAGAGGTCACGGTTCAGGCCAAGGCAAAACTGCCGGTAAAGGTCACAAGGGTCAAAAGGCTCGTGCTGGCCGTGGTATAAGAGCAGGTTTTGAAGGCGGTCAGATGCCCTTACAAAGACGTGTTCCTAAGCGTGGCTTCAATAATATTTTTGCTGAAGAATGGATAGCAATCAACCTTTCCGCTCTTGAAAAGTTCGAGGACGGTAGCGTAGTTGATGCTGAGGCTTTAGCTAACAAAGGAATAATCAAGAAAGCAAACCTTCCTGTAAAGGTTTTAGCAAACGGCAAGCTTACTAAGAAGCTTACTGTTAAGCTAAACGCTTATTCCGCATCTGCTTCCCAGAAAATCGAGGCTTTGGGCGGAAAGGCTGAGGTGATTTAATGTTTCAAACATTAAAAAACGCTTGGGTAATCAAAGAAATCCGTAATAAGATTCTTTTTACCATTATGATTATCCTTATATTCCGTGTAGGTTCGGTTATTCCCGTTCCTTTCGTAAACCCTGAGGTTTTGAAGGCTGCAACTGAAAGCAACAGCTTTTTCAACTACTTGTCAATCTTGACAGGTGGCGGCCTTGAATACGGTGCAATCTTCGCTTTGTCGGTTACCCCGTACATCAACTCTTCAATTATCGTTCAACTTTTGACTGTAGTTTTCACAAAGCTACAAGAATGGTCAAAAGAAGGCGAAGAGGGTCAAAAGAAGTTGGCACAGCTTACCCGCTGGGCAACCGTAGTTTTGGCTTTGATTCAGGGTATTGCATACTTTATTTATCTTAAAAACAGCAGAGCACTTAGTGTTACAAAAACTTTCGACATTTGGTTTGCAGGTTTCGTAATTGTACTTGCTTTCACAGCAGGCTCTGCACTTGTTATGTGGCTCGGTGAACGCATAGACGAAAAGGGTATCGGCAATGGTATTTCAATTATACTTTTTGCAGGTATCTTATCTCGCGGTCCGCAGGCATTCTTAGCACTCTATAATAGCTGGATTACTAACCATGAGGTTGCAACTATTGCAATTGTAGTTATTTTCTTAGCAATCGTTATGTTTGTTGTTTGGATGACCAATGCAGAACGCAGAATCCCAGTACAATACGCAAAGCGTGTTGTTGGTAACAAAATGTACGGCGGTCAAAACACTCATATTCCGATTAAGGTTAATATGTCCGGTGTTATGCCTATCATTTTCGCTTCATCAATCTTGATGTTGCCTACCATGATTCTTTCGTTTATGGGTACCCCCACTAAGGGCTTTGCGCTTGTAGTTTACAAGATTTGTAATCTCTTCAGCGTACAAGGTACCTTCTACGCAATTATGTATTTCCTTATGATTATCGGTTTTGCTTACTTCTATGCAACAATCCAATTTAATCCTGTGGAAATGGCTAACAATTTGCGTAAGAATGGTGGCGCAGTTCCCGGTATCCGTCCGGGTCAGCCCACAACTGATTTTATTTCAAAAATCCTTTCACGTATTACACTTTTAGGTGCTTTATTCCTAAGTGTTATCGCAATCTTACCTATCGTTATCGGTAATGTAGGTAAAATCAACGTTTCTGTTGGTGGTACTTCATTGCTCATTATGGTTGGTGTTGCGCTTGACGTAGTACGTAGTCTTGAATCTCAAATGATGATGCGTCATTATAAGGGATTCCTTGATTAAGGAGAATTGATATGAAGTTAATACTTTTAGGTGCTCCCGGTGCCGGTAAAGGCACTCAGGCGGAAGTTATTTCCGAAAAGTACAACATCCCAACCATTTCTACCGGCAACATTATTCGTGCTGCACTTAAAAACGGTACTGAAATGGGCTTAAAGGCTAAGTCCTTTATAGATGCAGGAAACCTTGTTCCCGATGACGTTGTTATTGACATTATCCGCGAACGCTTAGCCGAGGAAGATTGCCAAAACGGCTACATTCTCGACGGTTTCCCGCGTACTATCCCCCAAGCAGAAGCGCTTGACACTTTAAATTTCAATATTGACGTGGCTTTATCAATTGAAGTTGCCGATAGCGAAATTGTTAAGCGTATGTCTGGTAGACGCGTTTGCGAAAAATGCGGTGCAAGCTACCACACCGAATACAAGAAGCCCCAAAAAGAAGGCGTATGTAACTTCTGCGAAGGCGCGCTTGTAATCCGTAAGGATGACGAGCCGGAAACTGTTCTTAACAGACTTAACGTTTATCACGAACAGACCGAGCCTTTAAAAGATTATTACAAGGCTTGCGGCAAGCTTGTAATCGTTGAAGGACAAGATGAAGTTAAGGATACTACTCGTCTTGTACTTGAAGCCTTGGGGAATAAGTAATGATAGTGCTCAAAACAAGCCGAGAACTCGGTATAATGAAAGAGGCTTGCTCTATAGCGGCCGGAGCACTACAAACAGTAGGCAATGCGGTAACTGAAGGTATTACTACTGCCGAGCTTGATGCTTTGGCTGAAAAGTATATCCGTTCAAGAGGTGGAGAGCCTAATTTTAAAAATTATAACGGCTTTCCAGCTACCGCTTGTATATCTATTAACAACGAGGTTATTCACGGCATTCCGTCTAAAACGCGTAAAATTTGTGCGGGCGACATCGTAAGTGTTGACCTGGGTGCAAAATATGGCGGATATCACGGCGATAACGCTGCCACTTTTGCTTGTGGTGATGTTTCACCTGAAGCAAAGCGGCTGATTAGCGTGACAAAGGATGCTTTATATGAGGGCATCAAAGCGGCACGCGCGGGCAGCAGAATCGGCGATATTTCGAACGCGGTACAACGGACTGTTGAGGCAGCAGGTTTTTCAGTGGTAAGACAATACGTCGGACACGGAATAGGAACCCAGTTGCACGAAGCTCCCGAGGTGCCAAATTTCGGTACTGCGGGACGAGGAATCCGCCTTTTGCCCGGAATGACTTTGGCAATCGAGCCGATGGTTAATATCGGAGGCTATGATGTTAAGGTTTTACCGGACGGATGGACTGTTAAAACCAAGGACGGTTCTCTCTCTGCTCACTTTGAGCATACGGTTGTTATCACGTCAGACGGACCAAAAATTATGACAATAGTTTGAGGTACGGTATGATAGGAAGAATTGTATGTTCCAAAGCGGGACGGGACAAAGGCTATTTTATGGTGGTTGTGAAAATTGAGGGTGATTTTCTTTACGTTGCAGACGGCAAGGAAAGACCTCTTGAGCGTCCAAAGCGCAAAAATGCAAAACACCTAACGCTTACAAACACCGTTCTTAAAAACGACAGTTTTAAAACAAATAAATCATTAAAAAAGGCACTTGCGGTTTATAGAGATTCCGCAAAATTTAAGGAGGAAGCGTAATGTCTAAACAGGACATGATTGAGCTTGAAGGCACCGTTGTTGAAGCAATGCCTAATGCAATTTTTAAAGTAGAAATTCAAGGCGGACATCAAATACTCGCCCATATTTCCGGCAAACTTCGTATGAACTTTATAAGAATTTTACCGGGTGATAAGGTAACAGTTGAAATGTCGCCGTATGACCTGTCTAAAGGACGCATTACTTGGCGTTCAAAATAACAGTCAAAATTTGAAGGAGGTATAATCCAAATGAAAGTCAGACCTTCTGTTAAAAAGATTTGCGAAAAATGCAAAATTATTAAGCGCAAGGGCAAGATTATGGTCATTTGCGAAAACCCCAAGCACAAACAGCGTCAGGGTTAATTGGCATTTTCGCCGACAAGAAAAAAATGGAGGTGCTTTGATAAATGGCACGTATTGCTGGTGTTGACCTTCCGAATAATAAGCGAGTTGAAATCGGACTTACTTACATTTTCGGCATCGGTCTTACTACATCTAAAAAAATCCTTGCTGATACAGGCATTGACCCTGACATCAGATGTAAGGACTTAACTGAAGATGATATCTCAAAGTTGCGTGAATATATCGACCACAACCTTCAAGTAGAAGGTGACCGTCGTCGCGCTATCGCATTTGATATCAAGAGACTTATCGAAATTGGTAGCTACCGTGGTTTGCGTCATCGTAAGAGCTTACCTGTAAGAGGTCAGCGTTCAAAGACTAACGCACGTACACGTAAAGGTCCTAAGAAGACTATTGCTAACAAGAAGAAATAAGTAGGAGGAAGAATAAATGGCTACTGCTAAAAAGACGACATCTACACGTCGTCGTCGCGAAAAGAAAAATATTGAACGTGGTGCCGCTCATATCCAATCTACCTTCAACAATACTATCGTAACCATCACCGATACACAGGGTAATGCTCTTTCTTGGGCAAGTGCTGGTGAATTAGGTTTCCGCGGTTCTAGAAAGTCTACTCCTTTCGCAGCACAATCTGCTGCTGAAACTGCAGCAAAGGCTGCTATGGAGCATGGTCTTAAAACCGTTGAAGTATATGTTAAAGGTCCTGGTGCAGGACGTGAAGCAGCTATCCGCGCATTGCAGACAGCTGGTCTCGAGGTAAGCATGATTAAAGACGTTACCCCGATTCCACACAATGGTTGCCGTCCTCCCAAGAGAAGACGCGTTTAATCAAAAACTTTGAAAGCAGTTATATACTGCAGAAATTATGGAGGTGTAAAAGATGGCAAGATATACCGGTGCAGTTTGCAGACTTTGCCGCCGTGAAGGACAAAAATTGTTCTTAAAGGGTGAACGCTGCTATTCTGAAAAATGTTCTGTAGGCATCAGAGCTTATGCTCCAGGTCAACACGGACAGGGTAGAAAGAAGTCATCTGAATACGGCTTGCAGCTTCGCGCTAAGCAAACCGCAAGACGTTTTTATGGCGTTCAGGAAAATCAATTCCATCATTATTTTGAGATTGCTGAAAGAAAACAAGGTATCACTGGTGATAACCTCTTAAAGATTCTTGAAAGCCGTCTTGATAATGTGGTTTACAGAGTAGGTTTCGCCTCATCCCGTGCAGAAGCTAGACAGCTTGTAGGTCACGGTCACTTTGAAGTTAACGGAAGCCGTGTTGATATTGCTTCTTATCTTCTTAAGGCTGGCGATGTTGTATCTATTTGCGAAAAGAGCCGCGGCAGCGAAAAGTTCAAGGCTATTGTTGAAGCAAACAGTGCAAGACCTGTTCCACAATGGATTGATGTTAACCGCGATCAATTAAGTGCAAAGGTTATTGCTCTCCCGAATAGAGATCAAATTGATGCACCTGTTGAAGAACAACTTATTGTCGAATTCTATTCAAAATAATAATTAGAATTCTCGCTATACTTCCCGTACAGCGTATAGTGAAATTAAAAATTTATGTACGGAGAAACGGAGCTTTTAAATGATAGAAATTGAAAAGCCCAGAATTGATACCACCGAAATTACGCCTGACGGAAAATACGGCAAGTTCGTAATGGAACCATTAGAGCGTGGTTATGCTACAACTCTTGGTAACAGTATGAGAAGAGTTCTTCTTTCCATTTTACCGGGTGTAGCTGTAACAGGCATTAAAATCGATGGCGTTGTACATGAGTTTTCAACTATTCCCGGTGTTAAGGAAGACGTTACAGAAATCATTCTTAATATTAAGGGTCTTATTGCAAAACTTCATGGCGATTCTGCTAAAAAGGTTTATATTGAAGCTGAAGGTCCATGCGAAGTGACTGCTGCTTCTATTAAGGCCGATTCGGAAGTAGAAATTCTAAATCCCGAAATGCATATTGCTACTTTAAGCGAAGATGCTAAGTTCAATATGGAAATGACTCTTGACAGGGGTAGAGGCTATGTTTCGGCAGACCAAAACAAGGGCGACCAAAATATAGTTGATATGATTCCTGTTGACTCTATTTACACACCTGTGCTTAAGGCAAACTTTACTGTAGACAATACCCGTGTTGGTAACGTTACCGATAAGGGCAAGCTTACTTTAGAAGTTTGGACCGATGGCTCTTTAAGAGCTGATGAAGCAGTTTCAATGTCGGCTAAGGTATTAATGGAACACTTAGAGTTGTTCTTAGACCTTGCAGAAGGCATTAGCGAAACTGAAAGCATTATGGCTGTTAAGAGCGACAATGATAAGGAAAAGGTTCTCGATTTAACTATTGATGAGCTTGATTTATCTGTTCGTAGCTTTAACTGTCTTAAGCGTGCAGGCATTAATACGGTTGAAGACCTTATCTACAAGACCGAAGAGGAAATGATGAAGGTAAGAAACTTAGGCCGTAAATCCTTGGAAGAGGTTATTGCTAAATTGAATTCGTTTGGCTTTACCCTTAAGAAGGAAGACGAATAAAAACTTGGTTAAGGAGTGAATTAAAATGCCAGGTACCCGTAAACTCGGAAGAACTAGCGACCACAGAACTGCTATGCTTCGTGCTATGGTAACCTTTTTGCTTGAAAAAGGCAAAATCGAAACAACCGTAACTCGTGCTAAAGAAGTTAGGTCTATGGCAGAGAAATATATTACACTCGCTAAGGAAGATACTCTTCACAATAAGCGTCAGGCTTTTGCATTCATTACTAAGGAAGACGTTGTTTACAAGTTATTCAACGAAATCGCTCCTAAGTATAAGGATGTAAACGGCGGTTACTGCAGAATTACTAAAACTGCTCCCCGTCGTGGCGACGCTGCTGAAATGGCAATTATTGAGTTAATCTAATTTCTCTGAGTTTAGTACTCACATTGTCAATGACGGAAAATATCCGTCAAGGCGCCGATGATGTGTGTACTAAAACACAAAAAATAGAATCCCACCGAAATTTTTCGGTGGGATTTTTTAATGCGTAATTCGGAATTGTTTTTAAAATGTCATTCTGAGGAGTGCAACGACGAAAGAATCTTTTTGTCACAGAAAAAAAGATTGCCGCGCTTCGCTCGCAATGACAACTTTTATAATGCGTAATACATAATGCGGAATTGTTTTTAATTTGCAAAATCTATTGTATATAATGGGTCAAGGGCTATGCCCTAATGCATAGATTAAAGGGGTTTGAATTCATTAATGATACCTATAATATAATCAGCAGAAACATTGTACAATTTACATAATGAATTTAGAGTGGTAATACTAGGTTCTAATTTTTCGTTTTCATATTTTGATAATGTTGCATGGGTTGTATTTAATGTTATTGCTACATTAACAAGAGTTAGTTTTTTCTTTTTCCTAGCTTCTTTTAATCTTTCGCCAAACATTAGCAACACCTCTTATGTACCATTATAGCACATTTAACAATTTCAACTGTTCTGTTTTGGAACAATTGCGAATTGATTGTGTGATTACTAATTTGATAAAATAATTATGCCTGATTATTGTTACGCAAACTCCGATTGTCGCCAAACATAGCAAAAGAAGATACCACAAGGTATCTTCTTTTGCTATATTAATATTCGGTTATGCATCAATCTTTTGTGAGCCTGTGGGGTCGATTATACTAAATCCCACATTTACAAGGTGGTCTGCCACACGTTCCAAACCTGATATAATTGATGAATAGTAAGGACTTACATCAGCACTGCAGTTTCCTTCGGCAAGGCGAGCGAAGTGACTTGAAATAAGCTTTTTCTTCATAGCGTCAACATCTTCTTCTAAAACGGTAAGCTCGGATAACTCGTCCTTGTTGAGTTTTTCGAATGCATCCTTAGAAATTGTGAACATTTGCATAATGCGTTCGCGCATTTCTATAATACCGCCGCGCGCCGTATCGGAAAATTTGATGTTTTTATCAAGCATTTCTACTCCGATTTCGTGGAAGTTTTCCGCATTGTCACCAATACGCTCAAGGTCGTTCAAAACATGGAAATATGCACCAATAACTTTCTCAGCGCTTTCTTCTACGTTTGCAGTAAGCTTGATTAAGAATTGTGTTAATGCGCGGTTTGTAAAGTCAATAATCTCTTCGTTTGCTCTGATTTTTTCGTTATACTCCATTGAACCGTTGTCAACAGAAGTAAAAGAAAGGCGTGTGTTTTCTTCTACAAGACTAAGCATATAGTTAATTTCTTTTTTAACCTGCATAAGTGCAATTGGTGGTGTTGTTAATAATCTATCGTCAACATATTTAAGAGTATTAGCTTTCTGTTTCTCTTTTTTATCTTTTATAATCGTGCAAGAATATTTAACCAATTGTTTTACAAACGGTAGCAACAATAAGGTTGTAGTTACGTTGAAAATTACATGGAAAGCAGAAACCCTCATCTGGAGTGACATCTGGTCATCGGCGGGGAATAGCGAAACCAAAAGATTAACCATTGGCTCTTTGAAAATCCAGATTAGTGCGGCAAAAAGTACGGTTCCAATTGTGTTGAAGGTAAAGTGGATAAGCGCTACACGCTTTGAATT
>JBGVDY010000002.1:0-2213 GCA_045119585.1 Acutalibacteraceae bacterium
ATACTTATCCTTACCAAAAGTTGAGCGAAATTCAATCAAAAATATCAGTTTCAGTGCTCGCAAACAAAGCCGAAAGTGAAAAGTTTTCTTTCTCTCAAAAACCTTCGTTTATGAGCGCAAACGGTATTTCTGCAACCGGTAGAGGTAGTGCTATGCATAAGGTTATTGAGTTTTTTGATTTTACAAAAACTAATAACATAGAAGATGAAATTGAACGTTTATATGAATGGCAATATATTACTGAGGAAGAAAAAAATTCGCTTTCTATAAAATCTTTAAAAGACTTCTTTGAAAGCGAAATATTTAATCGTATTAAAAATGCTGAAAAAGTAGAACGAGAAATGCGATTCTTGACCGAAATACCTGCCTACATCCTTGATAACAGTTTAGAAGGCGATTTAGCCAATGAAACCGTAACACTTCAAGGCGCTGTTGATATTTGCTTTATCGAAAATGGCGAACTTGTAATTCTTGACTTTAAAACAGATAGGGTAGAGGATATAAACGAACTTGCCGACTCTTATTCCGAACAACTTAACGCTTATGCTAAGGCTTGTGAAAAGATATTCAAACTTAAAGTTAAAGAAAAGATTATTTACTCTTTTGCAGTTTCAAATAGCCTGAGTATAAAGTAATTATAGGTTATTTGATAGTTCGGCCAATTGTTCTATAGTAAGCTGCTCGGCACGAACAGTTTCACTTAATCGCATTACCTTAAGAACTTTTTTTATATCTTCTTTTGAATAAGTAGTTGTATTCGATACTGTATTTACCAAAGTTTTTCTCCGTTGTGCAAAACAAGCCTTTACAATGGAGAAAAACTTTTTTTCATCGTTAACTTTAACTTTTGGTTCTTTTAATATATTAAGCTTAATTACAGATGAATCAACATTTGGTGGCGGCATAAAACTATTACGTCCAACCTGGAATAATATCTCAGCATCGGCATAATATGAAACCGCAACAGTAACAGCACCTGCATCACGTGTTCCAACCTTAGCACATAGCCGTTCAGCCGCTTCTTTTTGCACCATTACTGTAATATTAGTAATAGGTAATTTGCTTTCTAAAAGCATCATTACAATAGGTGAAGTTATATAATAGGGAAGGTTAGCGCAAACAGATACCGCCTTGCAATCAGAAAATTTTTCGGCAATAATTTGTTTTAAATCAAGCTTCATAACATCGCCAAAAATAACTTCTACGTTATTACATTCACTTAATGTTTCCGGTAAAATTGTTTTTAGTCTTTCATCAAGCTCAATTGCAACTACTTTTTTCGCTGTTTTAGAAAGCTCTTTTGTGAGTACGCCTATGCCTGGTCCAATTTCTAAAACACCCATTTCATTATCGGTTGCAAATTCTGCCATTTTTGGACAAACAGTAGGATTTATAAGAAAATTTTGTCCCAACGACTTTTTAAAAGAAAAACCGTGTTTATTTAAAATAGATTGAATTGTTTTTATGTTCGAAAGTTCCATACTTAAACTCCTATATTTACTTAAAAATATTATACTTTAAAACTTTTATAAATACAATAAAATTTTTAGTGACAAAACACAAAAAATGTTGTATAATAAATATATATATTTATTTTGGATGTGATTTTTAATTGGATAAGAAGTATTTTGACGTAATTAGCAAAGAATTATCATCGTTTTTTGCAGAAAATAATATCGCTTATAAAGATGGCTACTACGCTAACGATAACAAAGCTATTAAGATTGATTATCAAGAAGACAGAAAAATGTTCACGTTATCTGTTGCTGATATTGAAGACGGTATAGTTGGTGATTACCGCGAAATTAATGCTTGGCTCTTTGATGATGCTTATACCGAAAAGGATGCCGTATCGGTTGGTTTGGACTTTGCAATTTCTTTGCGCAAGGAATTAGGTATAAAATCCACAAGAACACTTAATAATATTGCAAATTTACCAACCGCAACTAAAGACGGTGCTACAAACGTTACTGCTTTTTCAAAAAAAGTTTTAGATGTTTTTCCTGCTTTAAAGGAAGAATATAAAAATCATGTTTCAACTTATGGTGAGTTCTTATATCTAAGCTTTTACGGTGAACATTTAAGACCCCGTCTTATCCGTCTTTTTGAAGAAGGTACCAAAAAACAAATTAAAAAGTTTTATGAAATTATTGACGTAGCCTTTAGAAAAGGGGATAGAGATACCGTTAACACCGCTATCATTATTCTTGTTG
>JBGVDY010000003.1:0-1639 GCA_045119585.1 Acutalibacteraceae bacterium
ATGGGTTTTCTAGCGAATCTAATACGTATTATGGGAAGATAAAGGAGCAGTGAGAATGTCACTTTTTGAAGAAAAAACACTCCTCATAACAGGAGGAACCGGTTCTTTCGGCAATGCCGTGCTTAATCGTTTTTTAGCCACCGACATTGGCGAAATTCGTATTTTTTCTCGTGATGAGAAAAAGCAGGATGATATGCGCCACGAATTTCAGGCAAAAATGCCCGAGGTAGCTGAAAAAATCACATTTTATATAGGTGATGTGCGTGATTTGCAGTCGGTAAAAAATGCTATGCACGGGGTGGACTATATTTTCCACGCTGCTGCTTTAAAGCAGGTACCTTCTTGCGAATTTTTCCCTATTGAAGCGGTTAAAACTAACGTATTGGGTACCGAAAATGTGCTTACTGCCGCTATTGATGAAGGGGTTCAGAACATAGTTTGCTTATCAACCGATAAGGCGGCTTACCCTGTAAACGCTATGGGTACTTCTAAAGCAATGATGGAAAAGGTTATTGTGGCAAAATCCCGCACAGTAAGCCCTGAAAAGACCAAAATTTGCTGTACCCGCTACGGTAACGTAATGTGCAGTCGCGGTAGTGTTATTCCACTTTGGATTGAGCAAATTAAAGCAGGTAAGGATATTACTATAACCGAGCCTTCTATGACACGCTTTATAATGTCGCTAGATGAAGCGGTTGACTTAGTTTTATTTGCCTTTGAAAACGGTAAATCGGGTGATATTTTGGTGCAAAAGGCTCCCGCTTGCACTATTGAAACCTTGGCAAAAGCAGTTACTGAGTTATTTAACCCTGACACAAAAATTAAGGTTATTGGTATTCGCCACGGCGAAAAAATGTACGAAACCTTGCTTACTAACGAAGAATGTGCAAATGCTACCGATATGGGCGACTTCTACCGTGTGCCTTGTGACAACCGCGGTCTTAACTACGACAAATATTTTAAAGATGGCGATATTGAGCGCAACCCATTAACCGAATTTAATTCAAACAATACCGATTTACTTAGTGTTGAGCAGGTTAAAGAAAAGCTTTTGACTTTACAATATATTCGCGATGAATTGGCAGCTTGGGAGAATAAGTAATGAAGATTTTAATAACCGGCGCTAACGGTTTTGTGGGCAAAAATTTAACCGAAGCGCTAAAAAACATACGTGACGGTAAGGACCGCACCCACCCTGAACTTGTAATCGATGAAATTTTTCTTTATGATATTGATTCAACCGCGGACGAGCTTTGCGAATATTGCAAGCAAGCCGATTTTGTGTTCAATCTTGCGGGTGTAAACCGCCCACAAAACGCGGAAGAGTTTATGCAAGGCAATTTCGGTTTTGCATCCACTTTATTGGATACGCTTAAAAAGTACGGGAATACTTGTCCAATAGTGGTTTCTTCTTCTGTTCAAGCCACTCTTGAAGGCAGATACAATAACGACTATGGCAGAAGCAAGCGTGCAGGCGAAGAATTGTTTTTTGAGTATGCTAAAGAAACGGGAGCGGATGTTTATATTTACCGTTTCCCAAATCTTTTTGGTAAGTGGTGCCGCCCAAATTACAATAGCGTTATTGCTACTTGGTGCTACAATATTGCCAATGATTTGGAAATTACCATTAACGACCGAA
>JBGVDY010000004.1:0-3413 GCA_045119585.1 Acutalibacteraceae bacterium
TCCACACGCCAGCCGCAGTAGTAAGACCGGTTATAATATCGTTATTTTTTATAATAATCATGCCTGCGCCTAAAAAACCTATACCCGATATTACCTGCGCCGAAATACGCATTATGTCGCCGCCTGAACCTAAAATATCACTTACATAAACACTCATAAGTGAAGTAAGACAGGCACCAAGTGCCACCAAAGCGTGAGTTCTCATACCGGCGGCACGACCGTGCTTTGCACGTTCACTACCTATAAGAACCCCCACTATAACCGATAATGTAAGCCTTATAATTGACTTAACAAAAAAGTTTGCAAACAATGCGGAAAATAATTCGTCCAAAAAAGCCACTGTGTTCCCTCCGTGCTACATATAAATATTTGTTTATTATATATCATTTTTAAAAAATGTCAAGTAAGTTTAATTGACATTTAAAGAAATTGGTACTATTATATATGTATAATTTATTGGAGCGTAATTTATGAATATTAAAGACTACAAATATAAAATAGAAACCCACGCACATACGAGTCCTATGAGCCCGTGCGCAGATTTCACACCGGAGGAAGTTATAAAAAAATATGCCGAAATTGGATTTTCAGCAATTACTATAACAAACCACTTTTCTAACGGCGTTTTTGCCGGTGATAGTAAGGAAACTGTAAAAAATCGTTTCTTATCTGATTATTATGCGTCTTATGAAGCTGGCGAAAAACACGGAATAAAGGTTATATTAGGTATGGAAATACGCTTTCCCCAAAACGCTAATGACTATTTGGTGTATGGCTTTAGCGAAGATGATATAGACCTTATGTTTGACCTTAGTTTTACCGATTGCGCAACCTTTTATAAGGAATTTAAAAACGATAAAAATATAATCCTGCAAGCGCATCCATTTAGAGATGGTATGATGCGCTACGACCCAAAATATCTTGACGGTATTGAAACCTTTAATATGCACCTAGGCCACAACTCAAGAATTGCCGATGCTCTAAAATACGCAAAAGAGCACCCTCACTTTATTACCACGTGCGGTACGGATTTTCATCATGAATCCCATCAAGGCCTTGGTGGTATTCTCACTAAAAACCTACCAACCAACAGTTACGAATTAGCAAATATCTTAAAATCACGCGATTATTTGTTTAATGTTGTGGGAAGTATTGTAATCCCCTAATTAAACTTTTTCATAAATTTCCACTGTACATTCATTATCGTACGGTGGAATTTTTACTTTTATAAACTCGTTTTTAGAAGTTGGTACGTTTTTACCTACATAGTCGCCACGTATGGGAAGCTCCCTATGTCCCCTGTCAACAAGCACCGCAAACTGAATAGAAGCCGCTCTGCCAAATTTCATTATGGCTTCCATTGCTGCTCTTGCAGTTCTTCCGGTATACAAAACGTCATCTACCAATATAATGTTTTTGCCTACAACTGAAAATGGAATATCGCATGGCTGTATAACAGGGTCTAAATAACCCTTATCAACATCATCGCGATAAAAAGTTATATCTAAAACAGCGGTAGGTATTTTTTTGCCTTCTATATTATATATGTTGTCGGCTATTATTTCAGCAAGCGATACACCCCGACGCTTAACACCTATAATACATACGTTATCGCAACCGCTATTTTTTTCAAGTATTTCGTGAGAAATTCTCTTTAAAGCGCGGTTTATAGCCGCTTCTTCCATAAGTACTGCTTTAAACTTATCCATAAAAACTCCAAAACATATTTTTCAAACATCTTGACATAATATATATTAGCATAAACCAAAAAGAATGTAAAGAGCGGTAATATACAATATTTTGTGTATTAGAATACATTCTTAAAAACAACCGCAATTTATAGTATTTATACAACATTCTCCGCTTCTGTCAAGCCCTATATGCCCATTTTTGTATGAATGCACAACTTTTTTGACATAATGTGTCAGAAATACAACTTTAAAAGATTACAAACTTGTAACATTTTTGCGCGCTAAAGTGATTTTTTGGGCAAAATAGCCAAAAATCGACTACTATTTTAGATTGACACTCACAAAAAATTGCTGTATAATACCACTTGCTTTGAAAATAAGGGTTAAAAATTTGTTTCAATTTAGCCCAAATTAAAGGAGTTATTGGATGATAGAAAGAATAAAGAGTATGCTGTCGGCTTTGATTAAAAGCAGACGTGTGCGTTTAGGTGTTGTGGCAGTTTTAACCGCCTCTGCTATCGCAAGTGCTACTTTACTAAACTGCTCAATCCACACAATTAAAATATTTGATGGTAAAAAGACCTATATGGTTCGCTCACTTGATAACAATATAGCATTAGCTATGGAAAGTGCTCAACTTACCTCTCGTGATTTCGAAGTTACCGAAACCAAAACTAATGATAAAATGACTTCGGTAAAGATTTCTTACGGTTATCCTGTTTATATCACCTGTGGTGACAAAACACACGAAATCACATTCTTTGGCGGTACTGTTAAATCCGCTTTAGAAGAAGCAGGTTTCACCCCCGACAAATACGATTTTGTTGAGCCAGGTCTTGATACAGTTATAAATGAAACCACTTATATTGATTACACAAATATTGATTACGTTAAATCAACCAAAACCGAATCTATTCCCCACAAAACTAAGAAAGTTTTCACCACCAAATTAAAGGAAGGCGAAAAGAAGGTTACCCGTGAAGGAAAAGACGGCGTTAAAAAGGTTACTTTAGTAGAAAAATTTGTAAATGGCGTTTCTGTAGAAACTGAAGAAAACTATAAGGTTGTTTCAAAACCTATATCTGAAAAGGTTTCTATAGGCAAAAAGGCAGCTAAAACTTCTACTAAAGGTCGCGTTTCTACCCTTTCTCCCAAGAAAGAGATTGAATTAGATGAAAACGGTGTTCCGGTTAGCTATAAATCTAAAATGAAGGTTCGTGCAACCGCTTACACCCACACAGGCAACCGTTGTTCTACTGGCGTTAAGCCACAACCCGGTTATATTGCAGTAAACCCAAAGGTTATACCCTACGGTACTAAAATGTTTATTAAAACATCCGACGGTAAATACATCTACGGTTATGCCGTTGCTGCCGACACAGGTGGATTTATAAAAAGACACCCTACCGGTATAGACTTATTCTTTGATACCGCAAGCGAATGTCGTACTTTTGGTGTTAGAACAGCCGAAATTTATATTTTAGAGTAAAATTAAAACTGAGTAGCAGTCGCTACTCAGTTTTTTTAATCTTGATTTTTGGTGCTCTGCCGTAGGTTACGGTATATTCAGCAATAATTTTCGCAAGCCAATCGTTAATATTGCTGCCCTCAATTCGCCATTTCCAATTTTCTCCTACTGTAGAAGGTGTATTTATTCTGCCTTCGCTACCCTTACCTATTAAATCGGCCATCATTAAAATACAAGTATCCGCCACCGATGAT
>JBGVDY010000005.1:0-2690 GCA_045119585.1 Acutalibacteraceae bacterium
TCATTAATAACAGCCGCTACACACGGGAGTGAAAGAATAACATCTAACGTGCTTTTAATGTTTGTTGAAGATCTTTGCAAGGCGATAACTTCGGATAAGAGTATAGAAGGTGTAAATGTGCGAAAAGGTCTCTACGGGAGAGGGGTTATATTCATTCCTTGCGTTAATCCTGATGGATGTGATATTTCACTTTTGGGAAAGTCGGCTTGTGGAAAAAAAGCAAATGTGTATTCAAATCTTTGTGATGGTAACTTTAAAAAATGGAATGCAAATGCACGCGGTGTGGATATTAACCATAATTTTGATGCAAGTTGGCAAGAGTTAAGAAAAAAAGAAATTTCACTTGGAATTATAGGTCCGGGTCCCACACGTTATGGTGGAGTATGTCCCAACAGTGAGCCTGAAACTAAAGCACTTGTTGATTTGTGTGAAAAAACATATATAAGGCACGTTGTATCTTTACATTCACAAGGTGAAGTAATATATTGGACCTATGGTAATAAAAAGCCTGAAAATTCTCGCAGAATGGCGGAAATCATGGCAACAACAAGTGGTTACGCATTAGACGTACCAATTGATATTGCATCAGGCGGTGGGTTTAAGGATTGGTTTATAAAAGAATTTTCACGTCCCGGATTTACTGTTGAAATAGGTAAAGGTGAGAATCCTTTGCCAACAAGTCAAACATTAAAAATTTATAAACAAATAAGAGAATTGTTGATTCTTTCTACTATAATGTAAATAAAAGGTAATCCCAAATCATGAAAAATGGGATTACCTTTTTGTTTTAAATTAGCAAGATAAATCTTCTACGATTAAGTTTCTTACTGTGTCTTCAGCATCGCGAACTTTGAAGAATTTTTCAGCAACTTGTGGGAATAATGCATAACTTAATACGTCTTCTTCAGTTTTGCCAATACCCTTGTTCTTCATTTCTTCAGAATACTTTTCAAGTTCAGGTTCTAAAAGGTCAGCAGGGCGACAAGTGATAACTTCTTCATCGCCAATTGCCTTTTTGCGAACATCTTCGTTAACTTGTGCAGGAAGTCTGCCGTATTCACCGCGAAGTAATCCTTTTGATTCTTTTGGAACCATTTTATAACGCTCGCCAGATAATACGTTAAGAACAGCTTGAGTACCTACAATTTGACTGGTAGGTGTAACAAGTGGAGGATAACCAAAATCCTTACGAACACGTGGAACTTCTGCTAATGCATCGTAATATTTATCTTCAGCATTTGCTTGTTTTAATTGTGATAATAGGTTTGAAAGCATACCGCCCGGAACTTGGTATAAAAGTGTTTTTGTATCAACGTTTAATACCTTGGGGTCAAGAATGCCGTCAGCCTTCATTTTATCAGCAACCTTGCGGAAATGTGCAGCAACATCACTTAAAGCTTCAAGGTCAAGACCGGTATCGCGTGCAGTACCCTTAAGAGTAGCAACCAAAGCTTCTGTAGAAGGTTGTGCAGTACCATTTGCTAAAGGTGATAAAGCGGTATCAACAATATCAACACCTGCTTGCGCAGCCATAAGATATGTCATATCACCGGTACCTGTAGTGTTATGAGTATGAAGATGAATCGGAACATTTACGTTTTCTTTTAACTTCTTAACTAATGAATAAGCATCGAAGGGGAGGAGTAAGTTTGCCATGTCCTTAATACAAATAACATCAGCGCCCATTTGTTCAAGCTCTTTTGCAAGTTTTACAAAGTATTCTTCATTGTGAACAGGACTTTCAGTGTAGCTTAGTGCAGGTTCACAAATACCGCCATACTTTTTACAACTCTTAATTGCTTGTTCAAGGTTGCGTGTATCGTTAAGCGCATCGAATATACGAATAACTTCAATACCATTTTCAATTGATTTGCCAACAAATTTATCAACAACATCATCTGCATAATGCTTGTAGCCTAAAATGTTTTGACCACGGAAAAGCATTTGAAGCTTTGTGTTGGGCATATATTTTTTAAGTGTACGAAGTCTTTCCCAAGGGTCTTCGTTTAAAAAGCGCATACATACGTCAAAGGTAGCGCCGCCCCAACATTCAAGCGACCAGTAACCAATTTGGTCAAGACGCTCGAGTGCAGGAATCATATCGTCAATTTTCATTCTGGTAGCTGCTTGTGATTGATGAGCGTCACGCAGAATGGTATCAGTTATAAATAACTTTTTATTTTCCATAATTTACTCCTTATCCGAATATAGCAATCAAAGCACCTGCAGCAATGGCTGAACCAATTACACCGGCAACGTTTGGACCCATAGCGTGCATAAGTAAGAAGTTTGAAGGATTTTCTTTTTGGCCAACAGTTTGTGAAACACGTGCTGCCATTGGAACAGCTGAAACACCCGCAGAACCAATAAGAGGATTCATTTTATTTTTGGTGAATAGATTCATAAACTTAGCGAACAATACACCACAAGCTGAAGCAACACCAAATGCAACAATACCTAAAGCAATAATTTCAACGGTTGGAAGACGGAGGAGACTGATTTCTTTGCCAAGGATAGTTGCTGTTGTTCTTGTAGTGTTAAGGAATGTACCTGCAGTAGCAGTAGCACCAACAGATATGCCAAGGAATATAGTAACTATATTCATAAGCTCGTTTTGTGCAGTTTTGCAAAGACGTTCACAAACACCTGATTCTTTCCAAAGGTTACCAAGCATTAAGCAACCGATAAGC
>JBGVDY010000006.1:0-3000 GCA_045119585.1 Acutalibacteraceae bacterium
GCCAGCATATTGTTCTTCTAACTGCTGTAATTTGGATTTAGAGTGTATTTCGTAGTAAGAATATAAATCAGCAAGCTTGGTTTTTCTGAAAATACGGTATACCGCGTACTGAATTGCATCATAGTCTAATTCTTCTATATTTTCACCTAAAACGGTAGTTAACTGTCTGCACGCAATATCGCCTATAAATTCGGGCACTTTAAAATCAAGAATTTCATTTATAAAATCCAATTGCATTGGAATGTCTTTATATTTAGGGCAACCCAAAAGATTTTTTAATACTTTAAGGCGTGAACGCATAGTGCTTTCTTCTTCAAGTTCAATAGCCTCTTGCGCTTCACCAATTTCTTGAATTTCTTCTACTTCTTCAATTTCTTTTGCTAAATTTGCTTTTTCTATGTCTTCTGAAACTTCTTCTACAATTTCGTTTGAGAATTCGTCTTCAGTATTTTTAGATAAAAATCTGATATGCGCACTAGCTAAAAAAGAAGCGCTTATAACGAAGCTTTCTTCTAAACTAAGCTTTAAAGCGTCGCTTAAGGTTTTATTAATATCCTTTGTTAATGAGGGGGAGTTATTTGATAGATCTGCTATATTTTTAATAATTTCATTAACGGCAGTTTCTACCCTATCTTCGTTTCTGAGATAAGCCATTATTTTTTGAGATAACGCTTTGTATAAAGCCACTGCTTCTGCAGTAGTTTCACCCTTGTGGTGATTGCTTAAAATAATATCAACGCAGTGAGCGATTGATGTAGCGCAGAGTAATTTTTTGTTTTCCAATTTTATCATAACTGTAGATTTTCCTCCAAAATAGTAAAATTTTACTATTTTTTGTTTTAATATTCAAAAAGTGACTAAAATGCAAATAATCACTTTCATACAGAATATATTTTACAACCAAAAGGCTAAAATGTCAAGGACTAAGCGGACTGTATAAGTTTTCCTAAAATTTAAGAAAATATATCTATATTTGACTTTTCTTTGTAAAAGATATATACTATTGTAGAATTTGGAAAGAGAGGCTTTTTATGAAAAATAAATTAAAAATTTGTTTTACTTTGTTTTGGGTTTTCTTTCGTATAGGCGCCTTTACCTTTGGTGGTGGCTATGCTATGATACCGCTTATTAGCGAAGAAACTGTAAATAAACGCAAATGGATAAGTGAAAGTGATATACTTGATATTATCGCTATCGCAGAATCTACACCGGGGCCTGTAGCTATAAATTCGGCTACTTTTGTGGGGTACCGTGTAGCAGGATTTTTTGGTGCTTTTGCTGCAACCTTGGGTGTAGTGCTTCCGTCTTTTATAATTATTTTAATAATATCCTACGTTCTTGAAGAGTTTAAAAGCTTAAAAGCAGTGCAGTATGCTTTTACAGGCATACGCGCAGGTGTTTTGGCTTTAATTGTAAAAGCACTTCATAAAATGTATAAAGCCTGCCCAAAGGGTTTGTTTTATTACGTGATTATGGCGTTAGCGCTTATTGCGGTTGCATTCTTAAAGATAGAAGTGATCTTGTGTATAATAGCTTGTGCCGTTTTTGGCCTTATTTATTCACTCACGCTGAAAGGTAAGGTGGAAAAATGATATTTTTAAAGCTATTTTTAACATTCTTTAAAATTGGCGCTTTTACCTTTGGCGGCGGATATGCAATGCTTCCGTTTATTAAGGAAGCGGTTTTAGAAAATAATTGGATGTCACTTGAAGAGATTATAGATTTTATAGCGGTAAGCGAATCTACCCCGGGTCCGTTTGCTATAAATATGGCAACCGCTATCGGTAACAATCAAGGTACAGCTTTCGGTATTTTAGGCGGTATTTTAGGCGCATTCTCTGCAACCTTGGGTGTAGTTTTACCTTCGTTTATAATTATTTTAATTGTTGCCAAAATTTACGATAAATTTAAAAACAGCAAAACTGTTGCGGGTTGTATGACAGGCTTAAAGCCCGCCGTTATAGGTTTTATCGGCTCGGCGGTTATATCTATAGCCCAAACAGTATTTGTGCCAAACGGTTTTAGTACTGCAATTTTCACAAATCCTACGTTTTATGTGTCACTAGTGATTTTTATAGGCGCGTTAATTGCAACCTTTAAAAAGGTACACCCAATTATTATAATTTGTATTTCAGCAGTTATAGGTATAGCTACAGGATATTTATTTGCATAAAAAAGGAACGAAGATATAGGTTGTACTCTTAAGGACAGTACATCACGATACAAAAACACCCATAGTTTTTAAAACTGTGGGTGTTTTTAATATGCTCTTTATTTTTTAGTCAAGTTATGCTATAATACAACTAAGTGATAAATAAGAATTTAACTAAGGAACGTAATTGTATGAAAAAGAAAATAATTATTAGTAGTGCAGTTGCAATTTCTATAATTGTTGTTGCTGTACTTGCTTTGACTAATATGTTTACCAGAGGAGTAATTACAGGGAAACTTTATCGTGTAGATAATGTTTATGAGCAAATTTGGAATATGGTTATTTCCGAAAAAAATGGAAATAGAACCGTTCTCACTACAGCAATAGAAGGTTCAGAGGTTGATTATGACCTTGGATGCTTTCAACAAGTAAATATACCTGTAAATGATGAATACAGTGTTGCTTTGTCTTTTTATCAAGATGAATTATGTATTTGGCTGTTTGAAAAAAATAGTAAAAATCATGATGCTGCATGTTATGTATACAATTATCAAACCAATACTTTATACGGCAATCAAGAGGAATCATATTTGTTTGAAAAATTTACATCGTTATATTATTCGTGGTTAGGAAACGATGAAGAATTCAATTCTGAAAATCAGGGTAATGATTATGCATTTGTATTTGCAGAATATCCTTTATCGCACAAATAAATATCTTTGTTATCAAATTCTTATTTATCGAACAAATGATATTTGTTTAGAAAAGGGTTTTAGGTTCTCCTAACAAGTGGAAAATGATATACGTTTTCCCTGCTTGTTACGGTATAAGACAAATATTAAACGGAT
>JBGVDY010000007.1:0-1403 GCA_045119585.1 Acutalibacteraceae bacterium
CATTCACGAGCTGCAACATGTGTTACAAAAAATAGAACAGCGCGAAGAAGGCTCAAGCGTAGAATATTGGAATGTACGATTTAAACGCGAAGGTTCTTTACCGCTTGACCCGCAAAGCGGCGATATGTTTACTCCCGAAGGTGCATATTGGTATACTAAGGGGGAATACGAGGCAAGGGAAGCAGCAGAACGTGGTCCTATTTCACCTAAATATAGGAGTAGTATAATTCCTGATTTAGGTCACGGTAAAACGATATCCACCAAAGAGGCAGCACCGAAACAAAATTTAAAGTTTTCCATACCGAGCGACAGCGCGTATATAGAAGCTGTTGAAGATGGCGACACAAAACGGTTGCAGGAAATGGTAGATGCTGCAGCAGCTTCTAACGGATATACCGAAAGGCTATATCATCAAACAGGAGCGGAATTTACTGAGTTTAATACCGATAATGAGGTCGCCGGTAAATATGACTGGGAATTGCCTACAGGTATGTTTTTAAAGCCGAGTAATGAAGATATTGGTCTTAAGGGTAAAAAGCAAATGGAACTCTTTGCTAAAATTGAAAATCCTTTGCAGTTTAAGGACCGAGCCGAAGCGAGAGCGTTTTGGAATGAAAAAATACAAGGCTATAAAGAAGCAAGCGGTAAAGTGCTTGGGGTAGATTCCGAATATCAGCGTAAATATGATGCGGCTATAGAGAAAACCCGCGCTTATCTTAAAAAATGGCGCAGAGAAAACACCGGTGTTGACAGTCGTGAAATATATAAGGATTCGGAGTATTTAAGACTTAACGATATCGAAGATAACATTGCGGATGAATGGGAAGCCGAAAGTGATAAAGTTAGTATTAAGTGCAAGAAGCTTATAAATGCTTTTATGGCTGAGAGCGGATATGATGGCGTTATTATTGAAAATGACCAGGGCGCCGGCAATAGAAAAACTAAGTCTTATATCGTTTTTGATTCATCGCAGTTAAAGTCTGCAGCACCGGTTACCTATGATAGCAACGGCGAAGTTATTTCATTGTCACAACGCTTTAACCAAAACAAAAAAGATATACGCTTTTCTGTGCCTAGTGCAACTTCGGATTTGCTTGATATGTACGAAAAAGGTGAGATAACTAAAGAAGAGTACAAAAAAGCAATGGATAGGTACTGGGATGAAGCTATTGAAGAAGTACAGGATGCCGCGTGGGCGGAACAGCTTGAACTTATACGAAGTGGTATTAAGCTTAAAAAACGCATTAGGCGGCAGAATGAGCAGTTAGCCCGCAGACGTTCGGAAATCTCAAAGGAAATTACTGCGCAGCGTGAAGAACGAGCTACAAAGCAAAAAAACATTGAGCATATACGAAAAACGGTAAGCCGTTTCGATAAAATGCTTCGTACTAACAGCGATAAGA
>JBGVDY010000008.1:0-8051 GCA_045119585.1 Acutalibacteraceae bacterium
AGAAGTTGATTTGATTGACGCTAGTGGCGCTTCTATGAGCGGCGAAATCATTGAATTCGTTGCAAAAGACGGTCGCGCTCAGAGCGAAATCCTTTGGGAACCCGGTTGTACTTATAAAACCGAACCCGTTCGTGTTGTAAACAAGGGTAATCTCGCTCTCAAGTACAAAATCACAATCAGCGGTATTACAGGCGATGCAAAGCTTCTTGAAGTTATTGATTGGACTGTAACCATTGATGGCGTAAAAACCGATCTTTCTATCTTTGAAGGTAAGCTTTATCCCGAAACCGGTAAAGATATTTCCGGCGAAATCGTTCTTTCAGGTCATATGAAAGAAGAAGCAGGCAATGACTATGAAAATTTAACTGTTGAAAACATTGCTATTTCAGTATATGCTACTCAACTTACTGCTGAATACGATAGTTTCAATAATGAATATGACAAATTTGCTGATTACGACGGAGAAATTTCAAACGCAGTTTCTCTTGCTGCTGCTATGAAGAATGGCGGTACATACAAACTTTTAAATAATATTACACTTGATAGTGCTTGTGAAATCCCACAAGGTGTTAATGTTAATCTAAATTTAAACGGAAACGACATTACAACTACTGCTGCTTATGATAGTGCAAATGCTACTGCAAGCAGTGCAATTGTTAATAATGGTGTAATAGTTCTTGTTGGTAATGGTACTGTAAAAGCTACAAACAACTATACTGTTCGCAACTACGGCACAATGACCATTGATGGTATTACTGTTGAAAATGGTATTATGAACTTTGCTGATTTAACCGTTGAAAACGGAAATATTAGCAATAGCCGTACCGGCAAACACACCATTTATGGAAATGCTGCAAAATTAACTATCAATGGCGGTAAATTCCATAACGATAATCCTGGTAATGCCGGTATTTTTGCTTACGCAGGTGAAGTTGAAATTAACGGTGGCGAATTCACTATTGCCGACGGTACCGCAACACTTGGTTGGACTTCTTGTTTGATTGATGCTCAAGGCAGTGCAAAATACACCATCAACGGCGGTGTATTTAACGGTGAAATTCGCGACTACAATAAAAACACTACCATTAATGGCGGTACATTCTCTAAAAAGCCAAGCAATGACTTTATCGCTGCAGGCACAGCAGTTTTAAAGAACGCTGACGGTTCATTCACCGTTTATGCAGCAGGCAGTTCTGTAGAACTTGAAGACGGTGCCACATTAGATTTAGGCGGCAAGGAATTTAAAGGTACTGTAGTTGCTAAGGGTGACTTAACCTTTAAGGGCGACACAAAGATTAAAACCTTAAAATCTACTGCAGGCGGTACTATTACCGTTGAAGATGGCAAAACTCTTACCTTAAATAATTTCAGTTTTGGTGCATCTTCAAATCCTTCTGCAGCTTACGTTATAGAAGGCGGTACTATTGAAGCAAAGTATGGTTTCTTCCAACATGGTACCTATGAATTAAAATCTGATTTTGAAACTGGTTATATGTACTATTCTTTTGGTAGCGATATAACCGTTTACGGTACTTTCCACAGCCGTGGTGAAGGCGATGGTCTTGACTATGTTCGTGGCAAATTAACTATTGCAAACGGCGGTAAATCAATCCATGATAAATCTTTGTGGGTTGGTCAGCCTGCAAGCTGGGGCGCTATGAACGCAACATTAATCGTTGAAGACGGCGGTTATGTACAGGCTAACTCAATTAGCGTGCATGATGGTAGCGTTGCATACAACAGCAGTGCAAACAATGGTATAGCTGGTGTTGGTGTTAAGTACAATTCACTCACCGGTACTATTGATTCATTTTAATAATTAACCTTAAATTCTGTCCTAACTCCCTTCGGGGAGTTAGGCGGTAATCAAATAACGTAAGCATATTGCGTTATTTGATTACCGAAGCAAAAGACTTTGGTGAAAAAATTTATAATTCCTACTTCCGCGTTATGTCAACGGTCGGCGAAAGTTGGTCTTATTTTTCTTAACGTTGGCAAAATATTTTAAGGAGGTCATATATCATGACAAAAACAAAAAGCACCAAGCGTGCCCTCCTTATGAGCGCTCTCGCACTTTTAGTATGCGTTACAATGCTCATTGGTAGCACATTCGCTTGGTTCACAGACAGTGTTACTACTGGTAGTAACATTATCAAATCAGGTAATCTTGACATTGTTTTAGAGTATTCAGAAGACAATGGAACAACTTGGACTAATGCTGAAGGTAAAATTCTTGAGTTCAAAGATTTGAACGGCAACGCAAATATTCTTTGGGAACCGGGTTGTACATACAAGCTTCCCCTTCTTCGCGTTCGTAACAATGGCAATCTTGCTCTAAAGTATACAATCGCAGTTAACGGTATTGACGGTGATGCAAAGCTTCTTGAAGCTATTGAATGGACTGCTATTGTAGGTACTGAACCCGAAGCTAAGCTTACTGATTTTGCAGGCGAGCTCACCAATAATAACGATACATCTAAAAACATTCTTATTAAAGGTCATATGAAAGAAGATGCCGGAAACGAATATCAGGGCTTAACAGCTAATGGTATTTCAATTGCCGTATTTGCTACTCAACTTGCTTCTGAATATGATAGCTTTAACAATCAATATGATGATGCCGCTGAATTTTTAAACGAAGATAAAAACGGCAATATTTTAATTACTAATGCAGGTGATTTACTCTATCTTGCACAGCAAGTAAATGCCGGTAACACATACAAAGGAAAAACCATTTTACTTGCAAATGATATTGACCTTAAAAATGCAAACTGGGAACCCATTGGTTCTAAATCAAACGGTTTCTGCGGTACTTTCGATGGTCAAGGCAATACAATTTCTAACTTTAAGGTAGAAAAAGAAGAATATGCAGGTTTATTCGGTTATATGCTTAACGGCGGTAACGTTAAAAACCTTACTGTTAAAGGCGCAACTATAAAGGCAACTGACCGTGCAGGTGCTATTCTCGGCGCAGGTTATACCGATGTAGTTAAATGCCATGCAGTTGATTGTGAAATCACTGTAATTCCTGCTCTACAAGATAATGGTGAGTTTGACGGCGGTGCAAAAGCAGGTGGCGTAGTAGGTCAACTCTTTGAAGGCGCAGGCAACTCTATTGTTGATTGTACTGCAAAGAACGTTAAGGTTACAGGTTACCGTGATATCGGTGCCGTGCTTGGTATGGCTCACACTAATAACACCGTTACAAACTGTAAAGCTTACGATTCTGAAATAGCATACTACTACTTGGAAGCCGGTCAAAAATATGACGGCAACACACCTAATGAAAATATTGGTGAAGTAGTTGGTCGTCGCAATAGCGGTGTTGTTGAAACCGGCACTTATTTCGAAAACGTAAAACTTGTTATCCGTCCTAAAGGCGTTAGCGATTTTGCTGCACTTAAAACCGCTCTTAAAAACGGAGAAAAAGAAATTTACATCTCAGGTGTAATTGAACTTACTGAAGGTCTTGCAGCAACCGACGTTACTTTCATCGGCTTAGATGCAAACTCAGGAATCAACTTTAACGGCCATAATATTGGCGGTTCAAATACTATTACATATAAAAATTTAGCACTTAGCACAGTTGCTCTTCCCTATAGTCCGGAAAACGGCGAACGTTACGGTTGGCACGGCGGAATCGATTATTTAGGTCACTCGGTTGCAAATTATGTAGATTGTACACTTACCGGTGTATTTACTACATATAGCAAAACCGTAAACGCTACAGGTTGTACTTTCAACTATTACGTGCAAGACGGTGAAGAATACTACGGTCTATTTTTATATAGTTCGGGTATTGTAAACGCAGATAATTGTACCTTTATGTACGGTGACCGCGCTGTGAAAATTTATTCCGAAGGCCCTGCTGAATTTGAACTCAACATAAATGGCGGTTCATTTGTTGCAACCAATGATTATAAAATTAACAAATCTTTAATTAACGTTGATTCTACTTATTTCAACAATGCAAAGATTAATGTTAACGGCGTAACTATTGACAGCAAGTTAGCAGCTGCTGCAAAGCATAATGCTGAAGGCAACGCTAAGGTTACTATTTCGTGGAACTAATTTTTAAAATCTAACTACAAATTAAAATGTCTGTCCTAACTCCCTTCGGGGAGTTAGGCGGTAATCAAATAACGTAAGCATATTGCGTTATTTGATTACCGAAGCAAAAGACTTTGGTAAAAAAATTTATAATTCCTTCTTCCGCGTTATGTCAACGGTCGGCGAAAGTTGGTCTTATTTTCTTAACGTTGGCAAAATATTTTAAGGAGGTCATATATCATGACAAAAACAAAAAGCACCAAGCGTGCCCTTCTTATGAGCGCTCTCGCACTTTTAGTATGCGTTAGTATGCTCATTGGTAGCACATTCGCTTGGTTCACAGATTCTGTTACTACTGGTAGTAACATTATTAAGTCAGGTAATTTAGAAGTTGATTTGATTGACGCTAGTGGCGCTTCTATGAGCGGCGAAATCATTGAATTCGTTGCAAAAGACGGTCGCGCTCAGAGCGAAATCCTTTGGGAGCCCGGTTGTACTTATAAAACCGAACCCGTTCGCGTTGTAAACAAGGGTAATCTCGCTCTCAAGTACAAAATCACAATTAGCGGTATTACAGGCGATGCAAAACTTCTTGAAGTTATTGATTGGACTGTAACTATTGATGGCGTAAAAACCGATCTCTCTACCTTTGAAGGTAATCTTTATCCCGAAACCGGTAAAGATATTTCCGGCGAAATCGTTCTTTCAGGTCATATGAAGGAAGAAGCAGGTAATGATTATGAAAATTTAACTGTTGAAAACATCGCTATTTCCGTATCTGCTACTCAACTTACTGCTGAATCAGATAGCTTTGGCGATCAGTATGATAAGGATGCAACTTATCCTGCAAAAAACTTAAAGATTAATACCGATAAAGAATTTGTAAATGCATGCAAAACTTTAAAAGCCGGTGATTCTATTACACTTCTTTCTGACATAACTCTCTCAGAACAAATAGAACTTCCCGCAGGCATTATTCTTAACGGTAATGGTAAACAAATTAATGGTTCTATCTATGCCGGTGGTGACCTTACTATAGCAGGTCATACAAAAGTTACTTCTTTTAGCGCATCATATTATAGTCGTACAATTAACATTGAGCAAGGTGCTTGCCTTGAAGTTACCGGTACCGGTCGTGTAACTTTAGGTTATGACAATGTATTTAATATTGTAGGTAACCTTGCAGATGCAAAGAATACTGATAAGACAACAATTCAACCTTCTCTTATCATTCCGGGCGGTATGTCTATCACAGGTGGTAACGATGCTACTATAAATGTTACTAATGCCTATATCAAGGTGGGCAGTACTTCAAGTAAAAACAATGCGGCTAACGGAACATTCTCACTCAATTTTACAAATTCTATTGTTGATTTTACCAACCAATTTACTCTTTCTGAGCCTACAAGTGGAAAGAATCCAACATTCAAAATTGCTATTAAAGATTCTGTTCTTACTACCGCAACCAAGCTTTGCGTTGCAGCAGCAAACAGCACAATTGTAATCGACAATTCTGATGTTATTCTCGGTACTTACTTACGCAACAGCGGTAATATCACATTAAAGAACAAATCTACTTTGAAGGGTCAAACCATTCAGTTTGGTGAAAACGGTGGTAATAACGGAACTATTATTGTTGACAATTCTAAGTTTACAATTAACGCTAATTCTACCGGTCAGGCATTTGATGGTAAGGGCATTGGCGAAATCGTACTTAATAATGGTGCAACTGCATTGGTAGATTATTATAAAGATATGACTATAACTCATGATGCAACAAGTACATTTACCGGCACCGAAGTAAATTAATTAAGCAAACTAAAGTAATCTTTATCCCCATCCCTTCTCGTAAGGGATGGGCGGTAATCAAAGGATACAAATAATGCGTTGTGTCTTTTGATTGCTGACAAGCAAAATCTTGTAATAGGAGGTCATTTAATGAGCAAAATAAAGTTAAAAATATTCGTTGTTGCTCTTGTAGCGGCAATAATGACATTTATTAGCACATCGACCCTTGCATATTACTCAACTCTCGGAAAAGCCACAAATGTTGTGACCTCCGGTAATATTAAATTTAAAATTCACGAAACTACCGACCAAGGCAAGGAATTCCCCAAAGAAGGTGTGTATATCGTTCCCGGCGATATTGTTTCTAAGAAGGTTAGTATTGAAAATATATGTGACCATCCATTTTATCTTCGTGTTAAGTTGGTTTATGGCGTCGACTCGAAAAAGCTTTCTGCTGATGACTGCTTCAAGCTCAATATTAATGAAAAACATTGGGAACTGCACGACGGATGGTATTACTACAAGGGCATTGTAAAACCCGGTAAAACTACTCCTAACGTATTTTCTCACGTTGAAATGGTAGGCTCAAAAATCGATAACAACTACCTTGGTAAAACTTTATCTTTAACTGTAAATGCCCAAGCAGTACAAAGCGAAAACAATCCCATTACCGACAGTAATACCTATACTGCCTCCGGTTGGCCTAAGGAATAAGGGGGAAGTATAGATGAAGAGAATTATTACTATATTTATTGCTTGTGTTATTGCCCTGTCATCTGTTATGCCTGCGTATGCAGCTAACGGCAAGGTGACTTATAGTAAAAACGCAGGTGACTTTGTATTTGAACCCGGTAGCGAGCATTCGCTTACAGATTTATTCCCAAATTTTAAGGACGTAATGCCGGGAGATACCTTGACACAAAAAATTACTGTAAAAAACAATGCAGATAACAAGGTTAAGGTAAAAATTTATATGCGTTCTCTCGGAGCGCACAAGGATTCCGTGAAATTTCTTTCACAACTCGGACTTAAAGTAGCCAAGAGCAAGGAAAACAAAATGGCATATATGTTTGATGCCGCAGCTAATGAAACCGTACAGTTAGATAGTTGGGTATGTCTTGGCACACTATATTCAGGCGGTAAGGTTAATTTAGACGTAACCTTAAACGTACCTGTAGAATTAGATAATGAATTTCAAAATAAAATTGGTTATCTCGATTGGGAATTTATGATTAAGGAATTTCCTATCGAGGAAAGTGATCCAAAGCCACCTAAGACCGGCGATGATTCCAATATAGGGTTGTGGCTCGCTCTTATGCTTGGTTCACTCATTATGTTAATTGTTCTTTTGTTCTGGCGTAAAAAGGATAAGGAAACGCAAGAAAACGTCGGCAATGCTAATTAAGGAGGAATAAGGCGTGAAGACCCAAGCAAATAAAACACCATATAAAAGAATAGCCTTAGCCCTCAGCTTGTGTGTATTGGTCATTTGGGCGATTCTTGGCACAGGTACGTCGATAGCATGGTTTACAGATACCTCACCCGAAGTTAAAAATATTTTTAATTTTGCGGATTTTGATCTTAAAGTTTCGCATTATGATAAAAATAAAAATTGGTCCGAAGTTGATGCCACAACAGCGGTTTTCGACAAGGAAGCTCTTTATGAGCCGGGTTATGTTCAGGTTGTATACCTTGAAATAAAAAACGAAGGTACCTCGTCTTTTGATTTTTCAACTGCAGTTATCGTAAACGATTGCCCACCAAGACAAAACGTATTTGGTAATACATTTTTATTGCAGGAACATTTAAAATTTGGAGTTATTACTAATATTACCAAACAAGAAATTGAAAATGGCACTCTTGAACGCGAGATTGCAAAAAATAACTCTACAATTGATTTAAAAGAAATAGCAGATACACCCCTACATAGATATGACACCACTACCGATACTTTAAAAGCAAATGAATCAAAATATATTGCAATAATTGTCCGTATGGCAGAAGACGTAGGGAACGTTGCAAACTATCGTGGTGATGACGTTCCGTATGTTGAACTCGGCATTACCGTTAAGGCTGACCAAACTACAAAATAATCACTAAAAGCGAATTTTTGAAAGGAGGACGATACTGTGAGAAAACTTTTCAATGAGTTTTTCTACATACCAAAGCACGGAAAAGTGCGTGAAAAAGTAATGCTAACACGTTTGGTATCA
>JBGVDY010000009.1:0-13454 GCA_045119585.1 Acutalibacteraceae bacterium
CAAAACGGTGGTCACCGTCAACAAAATTATCAAAACCATCCCACTTGCAGAAAGGCCATCTTTGATCGAAAATAGACCAAAGTAAATTACAGTTGACGCCCATATTTAAGAATGCGGATTGAATTTCAGCCAATGCAATACCCTGTTTTGGATCTTTATACATATCATAATAACGGGCATTATATTCATCAAACCAAAGTTCTTTTCCTTTAGGTACATAACGCCAATATCTTTTTAGAAGATGTTTAACGCTTGTATAAAGCGGTAATTTATCATCAGTATAACCAATACCACCCTTAAACGCAAGCCATGCGGTGCTTTCACGGTCATCAAAATCACCGTTTTCAAGCAATTCTTCAGTATCGCCAACCTTATGAAGTGAAACCGAATCATAAAACATTGTAACATCCAAAGGCAAAATATCGTGATAAATACCAATATAAGCGTAATCTTTTTCCTTAGTGTTAAATCTCATTGTATATTTTTTCCACTCGGTTGAGATTTCACTTACAGGAACTGAAACAACACTATTTTCAGTTAAATAGCTTATACCTTCCATACCTGCCGCAATGAGTCTTCCCTCAAGCTCAGTCGCTTCAAAAGCACCAAACATAAAATTACGCTGCCAAGTTGACAAATCGCTGCCATCTGCCGCTTTTGCATACAAAGAAAGTTCATATTCGGTATTAGGTTCAAGTTTTAGATATTGTTGTGCTCTGAAACCTGGTATACTAAGCGCCAACGATCCTTCGCCGGAATGAGTTTCACGAACTAAATTAGGGTCGGCATAATAATCCATATAAGTATGGGATGAATAAATGTCAATACTATCGCCAACGTTTTTTGCAACCCAGTCAAGCATTGTAGGATCTCCAAAATCGCATATACCTGTATTTGGACCTACTAATTTAACCAATTTACGTCTGTTATCGGCACGTAATTGTTTATCAACCGCAACTGCACAAAGCTTATAAGGTTCGTATTTGTGCATATCGTTTTGCTCGTGTGCAATTTTCCAACAACCATCATTTGGCTCGGTTAAAATAATAAGATACTTAATATTAGTAAAACCACGCAATTCGATAAGCTGATGCACAACTTCACTAACCCATTTACCGTAGTTTTTCGCAGCGATTTTTGGGTCCTTATCATATAAAGGAGAATCTTGATTGGAAAAAATATGACCCGAAATCCACCAAGCAGCATTAAGTGCTACTTCTACACCAAATTCCTGCATTTTTGAAAGCCACTTATAAAGAGCGCGCATTTCATCGCATTCCCAATCCCATTTGCCATCCTTATATGCAACCAAGTCAAAATAAGTTCTTGCAATTTTAAGCTCCATATCTTTAACTCTTTGAAGCTCAATATTACGTTCTTCTTCATTGTATTCTTTATCGGGAAAATCGGCACGGTAGGTGTAAGCGTGATATATACCGCCTGCACCGCGGAAATTTTCCTGAATACAATTTTCATTATTTATATTTAATGAAACTTCTTTAATATTCGCCATAAAAAATGTCCCCTAAATACCTGAATGGTATTATAAATTATTTTTTGAATTGCGGACCATATGCTTTACAAGCGCGATAATCCTGACCTTCCTTATCCATACCAAAAGCATTCCAACAAGCAGGGCGGAAAATATCATCTTCAGGTACGTTGTGCATACAAACAGGAATACGAAGCATTGAGCACATTGTAATAAGGTCGGCACCGATATGACCATAACTGATTGCACCGTGATTAGCGCCCCAGTTTTGCATTACTTCATAAGCGGTTTTGAAAGGACTACCCTCTTTACCGTCGCAACGTGGAGCAAACCAAGTACAAGGCCAAGTTGGGTTTGTTCTTTCCATAAGAGTATCGGATACATCCCCTGGAAGGTTTACAGTCCAACCCTCAGCAATCTGTAAAACAGGACCTAAGCCCTTTACAAGATTAAGTCTAATCATTGTGCAAGGCATTTCTGATTTAGTTGTAAAATGACTTGAAAATCCGCCGCCACGGAAGTTATCAAAGCCTGCTTCACACCAAACGGTAGCATCGGTCATCTTTTTAATATCTTCTTCAGTTACTTCCCACCATTTTTTCATAACGGCGTTGCCATTTTCATCTTTACATTCGCCGCAAGCATCTAAACAAGCTGCACCTGAATTTAATAGGTGGATAATACCATCTGATTCTTTTGCTTTGCCTTCTAATTCATAGTCGGCAACACGCTTAACAGCGTCACCGCTCCAATATGTACGAACGTCAGCAAATATTTGTGCTCTATGAGTAAGCAATCTCATAAAGAGCATACCCATACCGTTAAGTACGTCGTTTTCAGTAGCGAGAGTATACGGCTCTCTTGCGCCTTCATAGTCAAAAGTAGAACTGAGCAGCGCTTCGGGATAGTCACAATTGGGCCAATGGTCTGTCCATTGTCTTTGACCCTGGAAACCACCAACAATAGCATTGTGACCAACCATTTCTTCCTCACAACCTTCGGGCAAGTTCTTATTACCTGCCATAAGGTCTTTGATTATACAGTACATTTTAACAGTAAATTCCCACTGTTTTTCTTTTTCTTCGTCTGAGAATTTAACAAAATCAGGGTTATCGTCTCTTCCCTCTTTACAGTGTTCGCGAGTCCAACTGAGAGCTTTTTGATATTCTTCCTCGTTATAGATTCCTTCTTCCATACGGCGAAGGATTTCAACTTCATCAACACTTTCTACGCGCATACCGAAGTATTCTTCCATAAAGTCTTGGTCAATAATTGAACCTGCGATACCCATACATTGAGAACCGATTTGAAGATATGACTTACCGCGCATAGTAGCTACTGCAATAGCCGCACGACCAAAGCGTAAAAGCTTTTCTTTTACGTCTTCGGGGATTTCGTTTACCATATCAACATCCTGCACTTCGTGACCGTAAATACCAAAAGCAGGAAGTCCCTTTTGTGCGTGACCTGCAAGAACAGCAGCAAGATACACAGCGCCAGGTCTTTCAGTACCGTTAAAACCCCAAACACCCTTAATTGTATTGGGGTCCATATCCATTGTTTCAGAGCCGTAGCACCAGCAAGGTGTTACAGAAAGTGTAATATCTACATTATTCTTTTTAAATTTATCTGCACAAGCAGCAGTTTCGGCAACACGACCGATTGTTGTATCTGCCATAACAACCTTTACAGGTTCACCGTTTGAATAAAATAAATTTTCTTCAAAAAGTTTCTTTGCGGCATTAGCCATTGCCCAAACCTGTGGTTCAAGACTTTCACGAAGCTTCATTGGTCCGCGTCTGCCGTCTACTACGGGGCGAATACCAATTACAGGATAATCACCAATATATCTGTTTTTTGCCATAATATTGCCTCTTATTTACTTTCTTTTTCTCTGAGCATTGCACCAAGCTTTTTGAAAATATCTATTGTAGGTGCAGGAATTCTACCAAGACCATCGGGTCCAACGTTTAATAAATAGTTAATACCGCGTTCATTAAGGTGTTCCTTAATTTCAAACACGCGCTCGGCTGATTTCCAGTTGTTATCAAAACTCTTATAACCCCAAGTATCATTTAAGGTACAAGCAGATTCATAAAGTGTTGTCATATAATCATCCGGAATTTCATTATCGCCGCAAGAGAAATAATCACCTACACCGTTACCAATACGGGAGTTAACAAGTGCGTTAGGTTGATATTTTTTAACCATATCATAAAGTTCCATACTCTGTTCAGGAGTAATAACACCCGGAGTATCAAACCAAATAAGACACAAATCACCGTATTTTGTCAGAATTTCTTTAACCTGAGGCTTAATTTTCTTTTCAAAGCAAATTGAATAGTCCTTCTCGCCTTCAGGGAAATCCCAATGGTTAGACCAACGGCAACCCTTTAAATCCTTTTCGGTTATATTGTAACCGCCGCCGTGTTCTTCGTGCCAGTCTAATTCTTGTGAATAATAAAGACCAAACTTCATATCTGCTCTTTTACAAGCATCAGCAAGTTCTTTAATAATATCGCGTTTAAAGGGAGTTGCATCCACCACATTAAACGGGTCAGCTTCGGATTTAAAAAGCGCGAAGCCTTCATGGTGTTTACTTGTAATTACAATATATTTCATACCTGCTTCTTTTGCAAGTGCTACCCATTCATCAGCATCAAAGAAAACAGGATTAAAAGCCTCGGCTAATTTTTCATATTCAGTAATCGGAATTTCGTAACGGGGCATTATCCATTCACCAACAGGATCCCAACCCTTTACTAATTCATCATTATAATCATAACGTTGACCTTTATATTCACCGGCAAGTAAGGAATACAAACCCCAGTGAATCATCATGCCAAATTTTGCTTCTCTAAACCATTCTTTATTAGTCATAAATTCACACCTAAAATTAAGAAAATTAAAAAAAGGCTATCCTGAATAAACTCAGGATAGCCATAAAGCATTAATCTTTAACAGTAGAATATACTGCTATTGAACCTGCCGGAATTGTATCCTGTAAAATCTTATCTACATTTTTAAAGCCTTTATCAACAGGTATCATCTTAGCCGAGGTATCCGGCTCGATTTTAAGCGGGTCAAATAAGTATCTATACATATTTTTGCCAATACTCTTTTCAAAGTTAACACTTATTTTTTTCTCAAGTGAAGAAGTATTTACAACAATAACGTTTTGATACTTTTTGCCGTCCTTTTCATATTCAACCATTGAAAGATATACGCCGTTTGTGCCTTCGCAATAATAAACCTTACTGCCAAACTCACCAGCGTGCTTAATAACATTGGATAAACCGTAATAAAGCTTATAAGGAATTGCGCTTTCGTAAAGAGAAGGTGCAGTACCTAAAATGTGAATGCCTTCCTCAAATTCACCGCCGGTATCAAGACGTGTGGGCCAAACGGTTTCAAACAATTGCCAATAAATACAACTATTAACACCGGAATTCATTGCAGCAATTACTGTCTGAGCAACTTGCTGTGCATAGAAGTCGGTCTTTTGGTTTTCTATAGCGTTACCGCCATACATCCATTCATCAAACCAGAAGGGCTTACCTGTTTTAGAAATAATATCTACAAACTGTTCAAAATAGTATATCCAAAGGTCATAGTTATCATCACTAACAGATGCGGATGAGCTACCGCCACCTGCGCCCGGCCAGGTAGGAATGTACCAATGGAATGTATAAACGTCAATACAGTCGCCTATTCTTTCAATCCACCAGTTAAGCTCTTCCTCTAAGGTTTCGCCCTTGCAAAAGTCCTTACTTAAGCCGTATTGCGGGCCTGTAAGCTTTACCTTATCGCGAAGGCCTGATTCCTTAAGCTTCTTATGGGTAGCTTTGATAACGTCAACAGATACGTCCCAACCGTCCATCTTCTTCTTTACACCGGGAGCGATATATGGCTCGTATACTCTTGACATGCCACCGGCATTTTCGGCGTAAGGTTCGGTAAACATTACAAAATATTCAATATCATAACCGCGCTTGATGATAACCTCTTCAATAAAGAGCTTAACCCAATCGGTGTACATATCAATCATTTCCGAATAAATATTAAGCTCGCCTCTTACATACCACGGGATTGTATAACCGAGAGAGTCCTGCGTTGTAGCGCCTGCAATAGAACCGTTAGACCAACCCATATTAACCGCAACTTCTATATCACGTTCTTCCATAGCGTCAAGCCACTTATAGAACGCCTGCATTCTTTCGCTATCCCAATCGTAGATAATCTCTTTACCTTTGCGTTCTTTAAACGCATAGCCGGCATCCATATAAGAACGAACCATATTAATGTTCATATCGCCCAATCGTTTAAGTTCTTCTTCAATTTGGGCATCGGTATAATTACGTCCGTATTCATCAGGCAAGAATATAAATCCCTGATTAATACCGTTAACACCGTCCCAATTGTTGTTGAAAACCTTCTTGTTATAAACGTCAAGATTTAAAACGTCAGGTTCGGATACAGTGTAAGTAGAAGTAACCTTTGAAACGTTACTTTGTGGATTTTTATCCTCTTCATCCACTTCATCACTAGAAGTAGAATCAGTGGATGAATTATCTTCAGACGAAGTATCAGTAGATGAACTATCTGTAGATGAAGTATCAGTAGATGAAACGTTACTATTAACGGGAGTTTTATTATTACCTTGTGGCTTCTTTGAGTTGCTACAGGCAACAGTACACAACAAGATACATAACACCAATAATAAAGCAATAATTTTTTTACTCATTATTATTTACCCCCTTTTATAAAAATCTTGCGTTTTTTGAAGAAAAAGATGGATGCACCGGCGCCACCTAGAAGAACAACTCCGGCACCAATACCAACCCAAATTCTTGTCATAGTATCGTTATTCTTACGTTTTCTGACAACCTTATATTTTTTCTTGGTCGGTTTCTTATCCTCTGTCTCTTCTGTAGGCTCTTCTTGCTCTAGTAATTCTTCTTCAACAACATCATCAACGTCAGTCTCAACATAGGTTACGTTTGTTATAACTTCATCAGGGAAAGCAATTGGATCAAATACATCAAAACCGGTTTTGTCGTCACCATAGCGGTTAGGATCCTTCAAATAACCTCTTTCAGCTATAAACATTTCAACCATATCAAGATAAAGTGTACCCTTAGTACCTTTTATTACAAGGTAAGCATCACTGCTGTCACCCGAATTAAACGTAAAGCTTACGCGATTCCACTTTCCGTCATCAATCATCGGAAGTGTACCCTTTTGGCCATTAACAATGTTTTCGAATTTTTCGTAGCGGCCATTCTTATATAGCCCAACTGTAATATCGCTACCCTTTGAAAGCTTAGTCCAAGCTGCAAAGGTATAGTTTTTATTAAGTTTACTAATTGGAATTACTCTTACGTATTCCTGACCGTTTGATTTTGCAGCATCAAATTTAAGGTTGTAATTACCTTGCCAATCAAATTCTTTATCGGTTACCTTTTCAACGGTTACTCCGTCGGTTAAAGGTGCCCAGTTTTCTTCAGTTACCTTTTCTTCGAAATTAGAGTTTGTAATTTCGTTAAAGAATTTTTCGGTGTATTTAAGGTTTGCAAAGTCAGGTGTACGTTCTACAACTTCAACGCGGTCAATGTACAAGTCATCGATTGAAGCGCCTTCGCCACGGTTAGCGTGGAACTTACAAATCTGGAATGCAAAGCCTTCCATTGAAGCGTTCTTCTTAGTAATTGTACCTAAGCGATACTTATACCAACCGTCTTTTTCTTCTAAAGCGTCAGCAGCTTGTGGCTTAATGTTAAGCGACATACTTGTACCTGACAATTCACCACTATAAACCATATCAGAAAGGTCACGTGACATACTGTTAACTATTGCATAGTATGCAACAGATTTAGGAGTCTTAGCAGGCTTCACCCATACGTAGAAATCATAGGAATAGTCGTCCTTAAGCTGATATTTTACGTTAGATACAACCGGGAAGAATATACTAGCTTCAACGCTTTCGGTAATCTTATCAGGCTTAACGTGAAGTGCTTGCTTACCGTGGAGTACGTTTTTAGAATCATTAACAATTTCGTACCACGGGAAGTCAATATCGCCTAAATCGTAATCCTCAAAGCTTTGTACTATTGTTTTAGCCGGCTTAGTTTCTCCACTAAATTTAGCAACTAATTTATGGTTATCGTCAATGTTCTTAATGTGATAGTACTTATCGGTAGATACTAAATCGCCGTATTCGTACCAACCTTCAAACTTAGCGCCTGCAAATGCGTTTGCGGCAACCCTTACACTTTCACCAGCTTCAAGAGTCTTTGTCTTAGTAACCGTTCCAAGTGCAGTATCGTTTACAGAGGTTTCAACCTTGTAGAGCTCAGTAAAGCTCAAGTTATCAAAATGCATTACTCTAGGCTCATTACTATCATTAACATCGTAGAATGCGAGGTTAATATAGTTGCCGTTAGGAACAACGTCACCTGTTGTTACTGTGAAAGACTTGGTGTGCCAACCACGTACTGTTTCATTATTGATATAGCAAGGCCAAGAAGCACCTGTACCTATACCAAGAGCAGATTGATCATAACCAAACGCAGCGGCATAATCAATAAACGGAGCAACAACATAATAATCAATAGAAACTCTATAAGTAGTATTAGGTTTCATCTTAATACCCTTAAAGGTATATGTTCTATTTGAGTTCTTATCAGTATTGGTATACTCGGTAGCATTTACAGCCTTAAAGGTACCGCCATGCTCACTAGAATGAGCAAAAGTAGCCTTTTCTGCAGTAACAGTAGGATAAATAGTATCATCCGCTTTATCGAATTTAACAATACTTATTTCCTTATTATTGTCAGGTTCTTGCTCAACAATCTTGAAATTATCAAAGTAAACCCAAGCATTAGGATTAAGGATAATCTCAAGCCAATCGGCAGTAGTATCGGTTACTTCACCTGTTGTAAAGTAAACAGTACCATTTGCCCAACCTACGGTATTATTCTTCTTAAAATATACGATATCATTATCAAATCCTGTATTTATACCAAACAAGTTAAGAACACCTGTATTGGTAGGATTGGCTTGATAATACTTAAATGAAAGTCTGTATGAAGTATTAGACTTTAAGGTTAGAGGACTATTAGCGCCACCTAATTTAATAGAAGCACCATCCTTACCTGCTCTACCTCTTAAAACGGTAATTTTCATACCGCTTGAAGTTGGATCTTCGGGATTAGGAGTATTATTCTTTGCGTTAGCAACGTCAACAGGTAATTCAACAACTTTGCTGATAGAATGGCTTGTTTTGCCAAGGTCACCTTCTACGGGACTAAAATCAAGCAATGTATTACCTGTTTTCTTATCGATAATTTGATAATTATCGAAATAGCCCTTAATTCCTGCGCCTAAATGGAAGTTCGGGAATTTACCGTCTTTTATTGTTGTAACGTCAAATGAAATTGTCTGCCATTCGCCAACCTTGTTAGCAATGTTAAGCCAAACTTGACCTTCACTGCCGGGGAATGCGACCGACCAATCGGGAGCAGAAAGACAAGCAACAATATCCTTATTGGAAGCCATTTCTAAAAGATAAAAATCAAATTTAACTGTGTAATCGCCAACAGGATATACAGTATCATAAGACATACCAAGCTCGTGTAAGTAGAACTGACCGAAGTTTGTACCCTCGGAGTTATCAACTTCGATTGCAAAATCATTTGATTTTTCGGTATCAGGAGTGGGGGCCTTTGCATTAGCAACGGAAACCGGCAAATCAACAATTGAAGCACAGTTGCTTGTTAACGTAGTATCTGTAGGATTGAAGGAAGCAACTACGTTATTGCCTTCTTTAATGGTAAGGTTATCAATATAACCCTTAAAGCCAGAATTAACTACATAGAAGATTAAACCCTTCCATTCAGCAACTGTAGTAACATTAAATGAATAGTGTGTCCAAGTGTTTACGGTGGTGGGAGCACTCTTCCATAATTGGTGACTACCATCGTTGCCATTAATCGCAGCGGTAGTGTCCCATGTGGCTTTTGTACCACCAAAAACAATGTTTGAACCTGCTGTTAATGCATAAACGTCAAAATCAACAGTATAAGTCTTGCCTGCCGAAAGATTGAGTTCTTCCATACCCAATTCAGGGTGAGACGCATCTTTTTTGGTTACCCAGAAGTTATTTTGGGTACCGCTTTCAAAGTAAATCGCATAATCGCTTACATTTGATGAGCGCATTAATCTTGAATAAAGCGCTGCGGATGCTGCCCTATTTCTCGGAATACCTTTTTGTTCATAAAAAGCACCCCTGAAATTAACAGGTGAATCGAAATCAAACTTTACAACTTCGGTACCTGCAGCATCGATAAGATAAACGTTATCGATATATGCTGTACAGCCTTGGTAAACGTTAAATCTAAAGTAGTTATACTCAGATGTTAAATCGAAATCGAAACTAAATGTTTCGTATTTGTTTAAAGTAACGTCAACGGCGTCAATCCACTTTTGTTGAATATCAACGCCCATGCCTGCAACAGACACACAGAAGGAGTTTCTACAACTACCAACTGCGGTAAATTTAACATCAAGCTTAACAGTATAACGACCAGCCTCAATGTTTTTGTCAATATTAAACGGAATATCAACACCTTCATTATGAATGGTGTTGGAGTTTTCAGGTACAACAGCCTTTAAATAACCGTCTACAACGTCTACTTCATCGTAGGCAATATCATAAAGGGTTGAAGATGAAAAATGGTCAGGATGTTCGGTTTTTTCGCAAGCCTTTGCAAAATCAAGCGCTGTTTCCTTACCGTTTTCATCAATAAGTACTAAATTATCTATAAATACTTTACCAAATGTAAAAAGTGAAAAATCTAATTTATTGTTTTTTTCTTTTGCTACAAAAGAAGTATGGTAATTTGCCCATTCTTCTTCGCAAACGTCCATATTACTAATTGTAGCATTTAGCGAAGTTTTATCTTTGCCATAAAGCTTAAGACCTAACAACGCATTACCTTCATCTTTAGACATTCTTAAAGTATATACGTCGAAGTCTAAAGTATATTTTTTATCGGTTTTAAGTTCAATACCATCAAAATTAAGAGTTAAAGTATTAGCGGTATTGTTTTTTGCATAAAAATAATACTTATCCTCTTTATCTTGACCTGCTAATGAAAAAGCATCATTACCGTCAACAATACTTTCAGCATTTTGACCTTCAAAATCAATCAAATCCCCTACTTCTGCCGCTTTTGTAGGCAAAAGAAGTGCATTTAAAGGCAATGCAGCCGCTAAAATAAATACGGCACACAGAATGCTAATAGCTTTTTTGGTATTGAGCTTTAAAAAATTAAGCACCATTAAATTATTTACACCTCACTTAATATAGTGGGAATTGCAGTGCCTAAATTTTCGGCACTGCAAAGCTATTATCGAAAAATTAAAATTTATGCAATTATTTAATTGCCTTATTAGCCTTATTTACAGCTACATCAAAGTTACTAGCATAAGATTTAACCTTTGCAGTTACTTGATCAGCATTAGTAAGAGCTATGTTGTGGCAAACGTTTGCAAAGTCTACAAGAGCTGCATGGTTTACAACACCTTGAGAAAGAGAAACGCGTTTGTCCATTTTTGCAAGTTCGTTGAATGTCTTTTCCATATTCTTGTTAATGAAGTTTGAAGACATATCATAATTTTTAGGATCTAAGAAATAACGCAAGAATGCAGCTGCACCATCAGGATTCTTAGCACCCTTTAATACACCAAACAAGGTTGAGTCAACAATTGCAACCTGCTTTTCGCCCTTAGGCATTGGGAATGGAACTGCATCAATCTTATCGGTCATTTCATTAAACTTTGTTGAAGAGTCTTTACGCATTGCATAGCTGATTACAGAGTGCATTGCGGCTTTACCTGAACGGAAATCCGGAATACCCCAAGCATTGTTGCTATCCATAACCTTAAGCTTGCTACCAAATTCGTTATAATACTTAATAACATCTAAAAGCTTTGAGTTGCCGAGGTTAGATGTAAACTTTTTGCCGTCATACTTAATAAAGTCGGTACCTGCAGCTTGGGTCCAGTATGTGATATAACCTGTACCTCTGTTTACGTAACCATAAACCTGAACACCATTTTCCTTATAGGTCATAGCCTTTGCACAATCAAGGAAGGTATCCCAGTTCCAGTTGCCTTCTTCGTAGTATTCACGGGGAGTTTTAACACCGCGGTCTTTAAATAATGTTTCGTTAAAGTACATACAAACATATTCAGTATGGTTGCTACCGTTAATGTTTACACCATAGTATTTGCCATTGATTTTTTGGGTTTCCATAACGCCCTTGTCCCAAGCGGAATCACTTAAATCAAAGCCTTTAATATCATTTAAAGGTTGCATATAGTTCATCGGTCTGCCGGGGAAGTCGATATTATTAAACATAACAATATCGTAGCCTTCTTTAGCTGCAAGTGAAGCAGAAATCAATTCGCCATAGGTACCAGCATTTGTAGAATTCTTAGCTTCAACCTTAATACCGGTTTTCTTTTCGAATTCTTTAATAACCTTCTTTTCAGAATCCATAAAAGGTTGCCACCATAATACCTTAACGGTTGTGCCTTTAAGGTTAGTGGAAACGTTGGTTTCTACAGAAGACTGTGTGCCTTCGTCCTTTTTATCGGATGAAGAAGTATTTTTGTCGGGGGTTTTGTCTGTGCTAGATGTGTTTTCTACTTTGCTGTCGGGAGTTTCTTCTCCGGAATCATCTTCTTCAATAACTTCATAGTAGGAAATATACTCATCGTCATCAACTTGTCTACATCCTGCTGTGAAGCAAAGAATCATTGCAAAAACCAACATCATTGAAATTGCCTTTTTGAACTTTAATAATTGTGTCATAAAACTACAATCCTTTCATTTTATATAATCCGCAAGCGGAAAATTAACCAACTATACCTACGCTATCAATACTCTTAATAAATTTCTTTTGTAAAATTAAATAGAATATTAATACCGGTAGGATAAACAACATACAGCTTGCCATAGCAACACCGGTGTGAGAATTAATTGTATCTCCACCCTTTAATGAAATTAAATTCATTATATCTGATAAAACTACAGCTAAGGGTCTGTTTTCATTAAAATACAATCCCATAAGATAATATTCATTCCAATGCCAAATAACAGAAAGAATACTTACTGTAAGAATTGCAACGCTAGATGAAGGAACAATTATTGTCGCAAAAGTTCTTATCGGACCTGCACCATCCATCCAAGCAGCTTCTTCAAGTTCCTTTGGTATACCTTTTAGGAACTGTATGTAAATCATAATAAACAATCCCGATTGGAAACCAACACCGAAAATTGAAGGTAAATAAAACGTAAATGGAGTATTTATTAGGTTTATTGTAAGGTCCTTACCTATCCAATCACCAATCAGTGACGTTAAACCAAAAAAGTCGAACTCAACATAATTTACAAAGGAAGGTAAGAATGTCATTCTTACAGGAACCAAAATTGTTAATAATAATAACGGATAAAGTATTTTCTTTTCAGGGAATTTAAATCTTGCGAAAGCGTATGCCGCTACACCACAGGATACAACCTCCATCAAACCACTAAGTACCGGAACAGCAATTGTATTTAAAAAGGATTTAAAATAATCCATTACAAATATTGCATCGGCATAGTTTTGAAAAAAGGCTTGAGTCGGTATCCAAACAACGCTTGTGTTCATAAAATCAGCTTCATTTTTAAGGGAGTTGCTGATTATTTGGAAAAGTGGTGATAAAACCGTATAACCAACCGCTATTAACATTGCATATCTAAAAATTGCAATGCCTATCTTAGAAAGTAATTTCTTATAATCGATATTGCTTTCGGTTAAAGAGGCAATACGTTGCTTTAATGCTAATAATTTCATTTTAACACCACCTCCTAACTCCATTTTTTCATAAGTAATCTATTATAAGCTAATAAAAT
>JBGVDY010000010.1:0-6470 GCA_045119585.1 Acutalibacteraceae bacterium
GAGTTAGGGGAAAAGTTTATTATTTCTCAAGATATTTCTGGTAAGCGTTGCCTTTGTGTTTATTCTCTTCCTGAATGGGAAAAGTTTGTTGAGAAGCTTAATAATCTTCCTGCCACAAAATCAAGCGTTGCAAAACGCTTCTTATTTGCAAATGCGTTTGATGTTGAGTTTGACGCACAGGGAAGAATATTAGTGCCTAATAATCTTCGTGAATATGCTCGCCTAGACTCTAAAGCCGATATTCTTGGTGTAAATAATAAGGTTGAAATTTGGAACACCGACCTTTGGGCAGAAGAGAACGAAAACACCACTCCCGAATCTATTGCTAATATTATGGCAGAGCTTGAGTTTTAGTTATGGAATTTAATCATATTTCTGTTTTATTAAACGAAACAATTGAAGCCTTAAATATTAAACCGAACGGCATTTATGTTGACGGTACGGTAGGTGGCGCGGGTCATTCAAGCGAAATCGCAAAACGGTTAAACGGTGGTAGGCTTATTTGCCTTGACCAAGACCCTGATGCAGTAAAAATTGCAACCGAACGTCTTAAAGGGCTTCCTGCAACTGTTGTACAAACCAATTTTTCAAATATGGACAAGGCCTTAGAAAGCCTTGATATAAATAAAGTAGATGGCATACTTTTAGATTTAGGTGTTTCTTCTTATCAACTTGATACCGCTGAAAGGGGATTTTCCTATCATAAGGACGCTCCGTTAGATATGCGAATGAGCAAAAGCGGAATCTCTGCGGAAGAGATTGTAAACACCTTTTCTGAAAATGAACTTTCGGATATTTTCTTCCGCTTTGGAGAAGAAAAGTTTTCTAAAAAAATTGCAGCACAAATTGTAAAGGCAAGAAATAGTGAAAAAATTACTACAACATTACAGTTGGCGGATATTATTTCAAATGCAGTGCCTGCAAAAGCAAAAAGAAACGGACACCCTGCAAGAAAATGCTTCCAAGCAATAAGAATAGCGGTAAACGGTGAATTGGACCGCTTAAACGAAGCCTTAGACAAAGCGTTTGATTTACTGAATAAAGATGGCGTTTTGGCAATAATAACCTTCCATTCATTAGAAGACAGAATGGTAAAACAACGTTTTAAGGAATTTACAACGGGTTGCACCTGTCCGCCGGATTTTCCCGTGTGTGTGTGCGGTAAAACACCAAAAGGACATTTACTAACTAGAAAACCTATTGAAGCGAGTGAGTCAGAACTCGAAATCAACCCCCGTAGCAGAAGTGCAAAACTAAGGGTAATAGTAAGAAATTAAGAATTTAAAGGAGAAGGCGAAATTGAATAATTTGAAATATTATAACGATAGTTTAGCGTATGATTTTGATATGTTTGCACCAAAAGAAAAACAAACACCTCGCGATAATATTGTTGTAATGCCTAACCGCAATTATAAAACCGGTAGAAAAGCTGCAAGACGCCTTTCTCCCACTGTAACCGCAATAATGTGCGTGGTTTTTGTTTTGGCAGGTCTTTGCGGTAATATAGCATTACGAATTAAAATTAATGAAGTTAATTCTCAAATTAACGATTATAAAGCCCAAATAACCGAGCTTGACAGCGAAAAAACTGCACTTGAGGTTGAGCTTCAAAGAAAAATATCTTATATGAATTTAGAAGTTGAAGCTATGAACCTTGGTATGAAAAAGCCAAGCAAGGATGATGTAAAATATATTCGGGTCAACGACACTGATATAGCAAAAAATGCTAGTGGTGAAGTTTTGGAATGAAAGTAATAAATTTAAGGGATAAAATAATATACTAATTAGGGTACGAGAGTCAAAAATATTGACTCTCGTATTCGGGCATAAAAAGATAGAAAAGGGGAAGGTGGTAAATATATGAAACCCGGCAAAATGATGCTTGCAAGAATAAGAGTAGTTATGGTTATTATAATATTGTGCCTTTCCTTAATTTCTACGGGTAGTCTTGCAAATATAATGATAATCAAAGGTGAAGAATATAGAAGTAAGGCCTCCGAACAACAATTATACGATAGCCTAATATCGGCTCCGCGCGGTGATATTTACGACCGCAATATGCAGGTTTTGGCAACAAGTTCTACTGCGTGGACAGTTTATATAACCCCTAATGCAATAAAGAAAATTAAAAATGAAAACGAAAAAGAAAACATTCGAAGACTAATAGCAAAAGAATTATCTGAAATTTTGGAGGTAGAATATGAGACAGTCTATGAATACACAAACAAGAATACTTACTATGTTACTGTTAAAAAGAAAATCGACAAACAGACTGCAGATAGGATACGGAAATTTATTTCGGATAATAAGAAACTTGAAATCACAAAATATGTAGGTATTGATGAAACCACAAAGCGTTATTATCCTAACGATAGCCTGGCTTCGGTGGTTTTGGGCTTTGTTGGTGCCGACGAGCAAGGTCTTGCAGGTATTGAACAATACTATGATAATGACCTTACCGGTATTGCCGGCCGTGTAGTTGCGGCTAAAAATGCTGCAGGTGCTGATATGCGATTTACCTATGAAAAGGTTGAAAACGCAATAAAAGGTACTTCACTTGTACTGACATTGGATTCTTATATTCAGTATACTGCCGAAAAATATCTCGAAACTGCTATTGAGCAAAATAAAATAGCTGAACGCGGCGCTGCCGTTGTTATGAATGTTAACACAGGCGCAGTACTTGCTATGGCAGTAAAAGGTGACTTTAACCCCAATGATGCCTTCACGCTTTCAAAATTAGACCAAAAGCAAATTGAAGAAGCTGAATCAGAGGAAGAAAAAAAGAAACTTCGTACAGAACTATTGAACCGTCAGTGGCGTAATAAAGCAGTGTCCGATAGTTATGAACCCGGTTCGGTATTTAAGGTTATTACCACTTCAATTGCGCTTGAAGAAAATCTTGTTAGCGAAAAGAATAGCTTTTTCTGTAACGGTAGAACTACTGTTGCAGGGCAGGGCTATGGTTGTTGGAAACATGGCGGACACGGTACGCAAGACCTTAAAAATGCGATTGCAAACTCTTGCAATCCTGCATTTATTACAATAGGTCAATTAGCAGGTGTAAGCACCTTCTCTAAGTATTTTAAAGCCTTTGGCTTTACTGAAAAAACGGGAATCGATTTACCGGGTGAATCACGCTCCACTTACCATTTGGAACAAAATATGGGTCCTGTAGAGTTGGCTTCTTCTTCATTCGGTCAGACGTTTAACGTGACTCCGGTTCAACTTATGGCTGCGGTATCTGCGGCAGTGAACGGCGGTTATCTTGTTACACCGCATTTACTCGAAAAGAAGCTTGATGCCGATAATAAGGTTGTAGAAACAACAAAAACCACTCATAAAAGACAGGTTATTTCCGAAACAACCTCTGATAAAATGCGCTCGTTAATGAAGTTTGTTTCAGAAAACGGTGCAAAAAACTCACTTGTTTCGGGTTATAATATAGGTGCGAAAACAGGTACTTCTCAAAAGGTTTCAAAGATTCAGCAAACCGGTGACAAATATCTTTATATAGGCTCTTGCATTACAATTGCGCCTATAGAAAAGCCCGAAATTGCCGTATTTGTTATGCTTGACGAACCAAAGGGTAGTAATTATTACGGTGGTGTAATTTCAGCACCTGTAAACTCTAAAATTATGGCAGATGTATTACCTTATTTAGGTTATGAGCCAAGCTATACGGATGAAGAACTTAAAAAACTTTCGGTTGAAATTCCCGAAGTTGTAGGGGATGCCCTTGAAGAAGCACGCGGAAAGATTGCGTCCAAAAAGCTTGAATATAAAGTTGTGGGTGATGGCGAAAAGGTTGTTCGCCAAATACCCGAAGCGGGAAGCAAGGTAGTAAATGGCGGTACAGTTATTCTTTACACCGATAAGACAAGCGAAAAAACTGTAACTGTTCCTGAATTTAAGGGACTTACTGCAAATGAAGCTAACACCGCTGCTGCAAAAGCGGGTGTTAATATAGAATTTTCGGGCAATATGACTACAAGTGGTCTTAAAGCATATAATCAAAGTATTAAGAAAGGAACAAAAGTTGACGCAGGTACAGTTATAACCGTATATTTTAGAGATGAATCTGCAGTTGACGGATAACTTTTGAATTTGAAAATGAAACTATCGCAATTAACAAGCTGTGAAAAAATATTGGCAGATATTGAAATCAAAGGAATAACTAATGATTCAAGAAAAGCAACTGAAGGCTACTTGTATGTTAATACAAGTGACGTAGCACAATATGATATTGATGCTATAAATAATGGTGCTGCAGTTGTATTTACAAATTGTAAAAGCGATTTGGAAAACGTTGTTTTTACAGAAACTCCAAAAAGAGTTTTTGCTGAAGCTTCTGCTAATTGGTTCTCGAATCCTGCTAAAAAGTTAAAGCTTTTAGGTGTAACAGGTACAAATGGTAAAACAAGTGTTACTTATATGGTAAAAGCTATTTTAGAAAAAGCAGGTAAAAAAGTAGGACTTATAGGTACTAATCAAAATATGATTTGTGACCGTGTAATTCCTTCTATTAACACAACACCTCATGCTTTTTATCTTAACGAGCTTTTTGCAGATATGGTTGAAAGCGAATGCGAATATGCAATTATGGAAGTTTCATCTCATTCTATTTGCTTTGGACATATAGAATATTTAAACTTTGAAACAGCAATGTTTACAAATCTTACGCAAGATCATCTCGATTACCATGGAAGTATGGAAAACTATTATCTTGCTAAGAAAAAACTCTTTAGTCAATGTAATTGTGCTGTAATTAATGCTGATGATGAATACGGAAAACGTTTAATTGGTGAAACCGATTGTAAAAAGTTGACTTACAGTGTTAAAGAGCCTTCTGATTATATTGGCAAAGCAGTAAATACTTTACCCAATAGAACAAGCTACGAGCTTCTTACAGATACTCTTATGCATATTAACGTTGCGACAGGTGGCGAGTTTACTGTTTATAATTCGCTTTGTGCAATAGCTTGTTTAAGGTCGATTGGAATATCCTTTGATATAATAAAAGAGGCTTTAGAAGAATTTTGCGGTGTAAAGGGTAGAGCAGAGGTAGTACCTAACACTAAGGACTTTACTGTTATTATTGATTATGCACACACTCCCGATGGACTAAAAAATATTCTTAAAACCTTTAAAAAGTGCGCCAAGGAAAGACTAATTGTTCTTTTTGGTTGCGGTGGCGACCGCGATAAAACCAAGCGCCCTTTAATGGGTGAAATTGCTTCAATATATGGTGACTACGTTATAGTTACAAGTGATAATCCCCGTACTGAAGACCCGAATGAGATTATTTCAGATATAATGAAAGGTATACCTGATAATATTTTTACAGGTAAAGTAATACCTGACAGACGCGAGGCTATAAAATTTGCTCTTTCAATTGCGCAAAAAGATGATATAATAATACTTGCAGGTAAGGGTCACGAAACTTATCAGATAATAGGTAAAGAAAAGTTTGATTTTGATGAAAGAGAAATTGTAAAATCCTTTCTTTAAAACTTTTTAAGTGCTCTTCTGTTAAAAACCGCAAAAGAGGGTATAAAAATGAAAGATTTAACTATGATAATTGCCGCACTTGTTGCTTTTGCTTTCACTTTGTTTTCGGGGTATTTTGTAATACCTTACCTTAGAAAACTCAAATTTGGGCAGACTATTCTTGAAGACGGTCCAACCTGGCACAAATCAAAGCAAGGCACCCCAACGATGGGCGGCATAATGATGATTTTAGGCGTTGTTTTAGCCTTGGTAATTTGTGTTATATATTCGCTTTTAACACATAATGCGTTTTATAACGAATTAATTAATAAAAGAAGCCTTATAACATTTTTAGCAGGTACAATAATGGCTCTTTGTATGGGTGCTATAGGCTTTATTGATGATTATATTAAAGTTGTTAAAAAGCGTAATTTAGGTCTTACTGCGCGCCAAAAAACCTTTTTACAGCTTTTGGTTGCGGCTTTTTACCTTGTGGCATTAAGTTATAGTGGTATGGATACACTTTACATTCCTTTTTTAAAGGAAATTGATATTACAAGCGGTTTTGGTCTTTTGTTTTGGCCAATAGCTTTATGTTTTATTTACGGCTTTACAAACGCGGTAAACCTTACTGATGGTATTGACGGTTTGGCATCTTCCGTAACACTTGTAGTAGCTTGTGCTTTTATGTTGGCGTCGGGTTATCTTACAATCATTTCAAATAACATACTTTGCGCAGCTTTGGCAGGTGCTTGTGTAGGTTTTGTATGTTGGAATGCACATCCTGCAAAAGTTTTTATGGGGGACACTGGCTCAATGTTCTTAGGCGGTATGGTAGTCGCTATGGCATTTGGTATAGGAAAACCTGTTTTACTTATTTTATTTGGTATTATTTACTTACTTGAAGCATTATCTGATATTATTCAGGTTGCATACTATAAGAAGACTAAAAAACGAATTTTCAAAATGGCTCCCTTACA
>JBGVDY010000011.1:0-1188 GCA_045119585.1 Acutalibacteraceae bacterium
TCCTTTGAAAATCAACAATCAGAATATTCGAGAGTTGAATGCAGCCGCCAATATGCAGGCAGCACGAAAAATATTAAATTCCGGTACTTAATTTCACAGCCGATGGTGCTGAACAATTCGCCTGTCAGTACACAGATAACCTATAGATTGCAAAGCGAATTGTATCTGCACCATCTATACCGGATTACAGTACCACCCCTATACCAGAAAGGAGATTTTATGGCAAACGTGAATTTGCAAGATACTTTGCAGTTGGTTTAACACCAAAAGGTGCCGCAAAGATTTTGGCTTGGGAAGCTGCCATTGTTGCACTCCGTCCGATTTTACTGACCATTGTGGTAAATATCCCGTTGATGGCATTTATGCTTGATGCCGGAGGAATTACCGCAGGTGATTTCATTGCTAAGCGTTTGCCGTTGATTCCTGCAATTTTGCTCTTTGTGGCAGTTATTGGTTTTGTGGCATTGGCTTACTACTTGGGTGGTAAAAAGATTTGCAATATGAATCTTGTTGAAGCAATTAAAGATGATACACTTATGTTGTAATTCAACATCTATATAGTTTGGTTTAATACGTGAAAATCCCCACTGCCTATTGTGAAAATAGATAGTGGGGATTTTACATTAGCTATAAACTAATTCACTCAACACAATTTCTTCTGCCGCATTGCGGATATTATTCATGGCACCGACCCATGCCATCTGGTCACGAGCTTTTAATGCTTCATTTACACCCTGTTGTTCTTTCATTTGCAGGGTCAACAGATCCATTCTCTGATTGGCGGTATCATCGACCTCATTCAGATGTTTAATCAGTTCGCCGTCCAACAAAAGTGTGTTGTACAGCACCTTGCGGTGTTCTTTCAGATGACGCAGACGCATTCTGCCGTACTTCCCGTAACGTGGTTCTTCTTCCGTGAGTACAAGGTTTGGATAATACATCCCATCAGCACCCAATGTATAGGTTCCGCCCATTTCTTCAAAGATTGATTTCATAGAAAACCCTCCAATCTGTTTACTTTATTGCTACGCTATGTTATAATACCATAAGATACATCACATATCAAGATAAGGAGGATATGAAATGCGGAAAAATGATGACATCATAGCTATCTATTCCCGTAAGTCTAAATTTACCGGAAAAGGTGAAAGTATCGGCAATCAGGTAGAACTATGTAAAGAATATGTT
>JBGVDY010000012.1:0-5249 GCA_045119585.1 Acutalibacteraceae bacterium
TCATTCTTTTTATTTAAGTAACGTGTTACAGCATCATTCAGGTTTAACGTTGCATAAATATATTAAAAAAGTGCGACTTACAAAAGCAGCAGAGTTACTTGCTTTTACCGATTTATCAATTAACGAAATATCAAATGAAATTGGTCTTGATAACGCAAACCATTTTTGCAACATTTTTTCAAATGAATATGGTGTTTCGCCATCCGCTTATAGAAATTCCATTAAAACGATATAAAATTACGGAGTATAAGAAAATCTTATACTCCGTTTTTGCTAATTTGTTAAAAATCTTTCTACAACAAGTTCTCTAAATTCAGGTGACAAGCTTGCAAAATAAGCGGTAAAGCCTGTAACACGAACAACTAAATCAGGATGTGTTTCAGGATTTTTATGCGCTTCCATAAGCTTTTCGGTATCAAGAACGTTTATGTTTATAAGTGTACCGCCTTGCTCAAAATGACTTTTTACAAGTCTACCAACAATTTCAACGCCTTTTTCATCATCCGAAATATGTGGGTCAAACTCAATTTGCAATGGTGCTGTATTACCATAACCGCACTGTACTGCCGCAATACCGTTTGATTGAGCAGTAACCGCACCGTCGTTTCTAAAATGCGGATTAGGATTTGCGCCGTGAGAAATAGGTTCACCTGCTTTTCTACCGTTAGGTGTTGCACCTACCGCTTTGCCGTACTCAATAGTACGCGCCCAACTAAACCAACCCGGAACCAATTGTCTTCCTTCGGGCATTTTTTGTGCCTTAATGGTTTTAACCCAAATATCGGTAATAATTTTAGCCCATTTATCCGAAACGGTATCGCCGCCGCAATACTTAGGTGTGGAATTAAGAAGCAGTCTTGTTCGCTCACCTTTAACACCTGAAAAATTATTTTCAAGGTTTTCGTAAACTTCATCCCAAGAAACAAGCTTTTCAGTTTCTACACGAAGATCAAGAGCGCCAAAACTATCTGCAACAACCGCAAGACCCGCTCCATCCACACCAACAGTATAAAGCTTTGCACACTGCGATATATCAAGACCTTTTTCAATTGTATCTTCCATCATAAGGTTCATAATAAGCTCGGGTGTTACCTCTGCTTGATGGTCAATGTGAAGATTTATACCCTGAGCGGTAACGTCTGTTGCAATTTTAAGATGCTGTTCAAACAACTCTATGAGTTTTTGTGTAGATTTGTTAGGTTCTTCTTTCATATCAATTAAAGCGTTTTCAAGAACCTTTGCAATATTAATTTTAACAGTGTCATTCATTGGAAATTCAATACCGGGAACACACATCCAGTTGCATCCCACGGCTATTCTTTTACGTGCAATTTCCTTTGAAATACCGTTTTTCATATAGCCTTCGCATAAATTCTTATCACTACAAAAACGAGGCCAACCGTTTTTATTCTTTAAAAGGTGATAAACCGCCTTGTCAAAGAACGCTTTGTCGCAATTTTCGTGAACGCGAACAGTTAAATTACAAGAAATATTTATCATATCTGCCGCATCTAAAATAAGATACGACAAATGATTAGTTATATCGTTATCATCAATATCAACACCCGAAATTTGATAATAATGCGGGTCTATAAGTAAAAGGTTAGCAATTAAGAACTTTGCGGTTTCATCATCTAAAACGCCGTTTTTAACATCGTTTTCATAATATGGTAAAAGTATGGTATCAAGCTGAAAACCTGCTCCGTCACGTGTATATACACGTGATGCACAGTTGAAATGTGCCACCCATTGACACGCTTCATAAAACGTTTTTGGAGCGCCTAGCCTTATATTCTTATTAACAATAAGCATTTTTTTAAGGCTTTCCTTAATTTCAGGGCGAGTTTCAATTTCTATTTGCCGTTCAATTTCCGCAATATGCCTATCAATGAAACGAATTATTGCTAAAACGCACTTTTCTTCAGCATCATAAAAATCCTTTTTATCGGGATTAATATTTCTATACCTTTCTATTTTATTAAGAAAACCGCCAAAGCCAAGATTTAAGCCAATGGTATAGTCGCAAGCAAGATGGGCATCTCCATCGATACCTGTTTGTATATTATACTTCTTTTGAAGCGGTTTTAAATGGTCATACGGAAAATGCTTTTCATCCCAACGCTTACTCCACTGCGCAGTAACACCTGAAAAATCGTTTTCCTTGAGCTGTGCCTTTCTCCAATCAGGCATATAGTGTATATCTCCGCGGTAATTTACAAGCATATCACGCCATCTACCGCAAAGCATCTCAAGTGGATCCACGTAAGGTGCGTGCGCATCCATTACACGACAAAAATTTTCCGCCATACCGTCAAGACCGTAGAAGCTTCCATTTTCGCTATTATACCAAGGCTCAACTATATAGTTTTCCTGTAGTGGTACTGTACCAAAGTCGTCAAGATCGGTATAACCGTTTTGCTCACGCTTTTTAAGTGTATGATCTATTTTTGTTTTTCGAATAGCATCTATTCTATCCTTTAATGTCAGCATAACTTTTAAGCACCTCCATTTTACTTTTTTCAGGAATTTCGAAAACCGTTTCGCTTATTCCCAACGCTCTTTGTTTTGTTACACCAAGAGAATGGTACGGTAACAATTCATAATCTAAAATATTTTTAAAATCTTTAACAAAATCCCTTATTTTAACAATCTCTTCTATAGAATCGTTTACTGTGGGAACAATTGGTGTTCTAACTATAAAAGGAGTACCAAATGCATCAAGACGCTTAAAATTTTCCTTAATAATATCGTTATTAACACCTGTATATTGCTTGTGTTTTTTATTATCCCAAATTTTAAAATCCGCCATAACAAAATCAACACTACTGAGTATTTCCGGGTCGAAAAGATAAAGCGAAGTTTCTATAGCAGTGCTAATTCCGTTATTTTTGCATAACTTTATCAATTCTTTCAAAATCTTTGGATACATAAGCGGTTCTCCACCTGAAAAGGTGGCGCCACCATTATCGCCGTAGTTTGGTTTATCTTGTAAAATTTCAGCAAATATTTCTTCTGCCGTCATTTCCTTACCGCACACAACCTTAGCCCCCGAAAAGCAACCTTCTTCACACAAGCCACAACCTATACACTTTTCAGGATAGTGCAAGATTTGAGGTTTAGGGTCAATAGATTCAGGGTTGTGACACCACGAGCATTTCAAAGGACAACCTTTAAAAAATACAGTAGTTCGCAATCCCGGACCGTCATGTATTGAAGCCCTTTGGATATTAACAACCACAGCTTTATTCATCACAAACTATCTCTTTTTTACCAGATTTAGCGGATTTCATTGCCGCGTCAATAAGTCGCATTAAGCGAATATTAAAATCAAGAGTTACTGTTTTTATAAAAGGTGTACCTGTCTTTTTACAATATGAATAGTGGTCAGGCAAATTTTTGAGTGCAGGATGAATATCATATTCAGGCAATTCTACTTTATCACCATAAATATTCATACCAACAACATCCATATTTTCATCACAATATAAAACGCCTTCGCTACACATATAAACAGGTCCCTTTGGTAGAGAAGCTTGGGGTACAGTCCAAGTACCTTCAACAACACCAAATGAATCTTTATATTCAATTATACCTGCCATATTATCAGGCGCATTCATATATGGGTGGTTATAGTTGCCCGAAAAAGCCATAACAGACAACGGCTTATCATCGTTATCCCTTACCCATTCGTTAAAGAAACAACCATAACAGCCAATATCTAAAAATGCACCGCCACCTGTTTCACTTTTGTACCACCAAGTAGAAGCGCGTTCTTGGTCGGTCATTTCCTGTGCTTTTTCGGTAACGCCTCTATGCTTAGCGCCTTTACCAAGCGGACCTGTATGACCGTTAATATAAAACGCTTTTATAAGCTTGCCAAATTTACCACTTTCAAGAGCAGCAATTTGTTTATGTAAAAACGGACGCCAAATAACAGGCCAATTTACAACTGCTTCGATGCCGTACTTGTCTACACTTGCCTTAATTTTAAGAGCATCCTCTAAGCTTACTGCCATTGGCTTTTCTATGCTTACGTTAACTCCCCTTTTAGCACATTCTTCAACAATTTGCGGTTTATTAGCATTGTCACAAAGAATAAATGCAATATCAGGTTTAAGTTCATCAAGCATTACTTTATAATCATCGTGCGGGTTAATATTATAAAGTTCTGCATTATTTTTTATATTCCATGCGCGAGTATATCTCGCTTCGGTTTTTTCAGGGATTTCAGAAGGAACATCCGCAAAACCAACAAGTGCAAAATCTTCACACTCATCAATATATTTTGCTATTTCATTAACGTGCATATGTGCAAAACCAATAATAACTGCTCTAAACATTAATAGTCACCTCTTCGCCTTTCTCGGCTGACTTATAAGCCGCTTCAAGTATTGCCGTTACGTTTAGTGTTTCTTCAGGTTTAATAAACGGTTCGTCTATACCCTTTAAAACATCTAACATATTCTTAACTATGCAAAAATGACCATAAAAAGGTTCATCCTTAAATCCGTTAGGAATAACCGCTAAATCATTAATATCTTCTGCATTTGAATAAATCTTACGGTTTTCCATATCAATTCCGCAGTTACTTCCAGAAAGAACGATATTGTTTTCTTCCTTCATATTTGCTGCCCAAGAAACCTTAAACGAAAGCACAGCGCCATTTTTAAATTTTACTGTACCGCTTGAGAAAGATTCAACGTCCATTTGTTCGGGGTCAAAGGTATTTACGGTTACGTTATCTTTTAAAGCACCCGAGCTTTTAGCAGAGCCATGTTCGTTAGCGTGAACTTTACTCATATTAGCAATAACGCTTTGTGGCTCAGGATTACCCATAAGCCAAATAGCCGAATCAATACCGTGTACGCCTATATCTACAAGCGCACCGCCACCGCTAAATGATTTCAAATGGAATTTACCCCAAGTAGGTATACCTCTGCGGCGAATTCTTGAAAGCTCGGCATAATAAACGTCGCCAACGTTACCCTTTTTAACCTGTTCGTAAACAGCAAGTCTTTCAGGTAAATAACGTAAGCTTTGGCAAGCCATAAGGGTTTTGCCCTTTTCAGATGCCAGATCAAACATTTCTTTTGCATCTGCATAAGTAAAAGCAAGCGGTTTTTCACATAAAACATTTGCGCAGTAGTTAAGTGCTAACATTGTATATGTTTTATGGAACATATTAGGTGCACAAACCGAAACCAAATCAGGCTTTTGTTCTTTAAGCATTGTTTCAGCATCAGTGTATA
>JBGVDY010000013.1:0-13823 GCA_045119585.1 Acutalibacteraceae bacterium
CTACACTTACTAACAATGCTACCGTTCTTTTTAGTTGTAGCCTTGGTTGTTACGGTTTTATAAGTATGAGAAGTTGTTCTTGTCAAACCGCATACATTACAGTTTTTATCGCACTTATTATCGTACTTATGTTTATGGGAAGCCTTATTTTCATTACGGGTAAAGAAGCCGTAAATGTTAGTTGTTCCGCTTCCGCCCATTGAATAAAGCGGGGTAATTTCAACCGTATGCTCACCATATTTAAGCCCGCTAACCAATACTGTCACGTGTTTTTTCGCACTGGCGAAGGCATACTCATCATCAACCAATATAGTAAATCCGGTAAAATCTGAGCCGGCACTGTATAGCGCCGAAAGCTCGGTACCGGTAAACTTGATAACAAACTTTGAAGATGGGCGATTGCCATAAACGCTACCTGCAAGTTCGCCTCTATAACCGCCACTCGGATCATAATCAAAGTTTCCGCCTAACGCATCAGAAGCGTTGTTTAAAGCATTATCAGCATCGATAAACTGCATATCGCCATCAAGCAAAATATCGTTTACGCACTCGGGAACCTTATGATTAACCTTTGTTCCGTCGTATTTTCCGCTTTTTAATTCGGAATTAAGATATTCTTCAAAAACTTCAAAATAAACCTTATAGCCCTTATCTGTCGGGTGAACGATATCGCCCACATAATCTTTCCAAATGCTTTGCCAACCATAGCCGGCCTCGTTATACAAGTGGTCTGCCAAAGCGTGACCTATACGCATAGTAGGTACGTTATAAGCGGCGGCAATATCTTCGTGTGCTTGCGCCTGAGAATGTAGCATATCATCTGATATAAGGTTAGGAATCTTACTTTGTTCAGTAGTAAGAACGTTTACAATATCGCAATCAGGCACTTGTTTTCTGATTGTGCGGACTATTGTTTCAAAATAACGGGAAGCTTCGGCAGGTGAATAGTGCTTCGCATCGTAAAAATCGTTAATAGAGAACTCTATAAAAATTAAGTCGGGATTTTTTGGTAAAATTTCCACTATCATTCTATAAAGACCAAACCACGAGCCTGTGTCACCATACGCAACATTGAAATTATTTACATAAGCGTTAGGGAAATTTTCTCTTAACCATTTTCCTGTAAGTTCACGCCAGCTATTACCGGGTGTAGAGCCAGAACCAACTGTTACCGAACCACCAAAGTAAAACACGTTTACTTCTTCATATTTGGTCAACTTGGCATAGGTGTTTCTAAGACCGTTACCGCGGTTAACGATATGGTCCTTATGCTTTGCTGTTGCCGCATTTGCGGATGGTACGGCAAAAACACAAACCGATAAAACTATAGCAAAAGTAAGTAATACGCTACATAGCTTTAAAAGTTTTTGTTTCATTTTTATCTCTCCTTACTTAATAATAATCTTTAAGGAATTATTATCCAAGAGCCACCATACTGAAAACGAGTGCGAAAAGCGCAACAGTTTCGCAAAGACCAACTACCATAATATACTGTGAGAAGCCTTTGCCTGTTTCTGCTAAAGCGTCACTACCTGCGGCACCTGCTTTACCCTGTACTACAGCTGAAACTGCCATAGCAAGACTGGACGCAATACCTAAGCCTAAAAGGAATGCAGGGTCAGCGGTAGAAGCCTTCATTTGTTGCATTAAAAGGAAGCCGTAAATTGTTTGTGTTAAAGGTGCACCTGCGAAAACGGTTAAAATAAATGGTGCTGCTTTATTTTGTAAATAGCACTTTTTCCAAGCGCCGATTGCTGCCTGACCGGCAGTACCAATACCAATTGCCGAACCAATTGCGGCAATACCCATAGCCAATGCTGTACCTAATAATCCTAAATTCATAATAATTCTCCTTTAATTTTATTCTTTGAACGGCTCGTACTTATGTCCGCCCCACGACATATCCAAATGGCTTGAAAATTCGAGAGTGTTAAGACGTACACCGTGAACTATAACTGAAAGTACATTCAAAATCATATTGAGTCCGTGACCGAACACCAATAGAATTATGGCAAATATCATAAACATAAAGTTGCCAAGCATCGGTCCTGCCAATTCGTTTACAGTTGCCGAAATTGCGGCACCTGCAAGACCTACCGCCCATAAGCGAATGTAGGAAACAATATCCGAAAAGACGTTTACTACGCCTAAAAGTACCGATACGATATTTTTAAGGCTTTCTAAAACCGATTTTATTACATTGCCTTCGTAATTCGCAAATACAAAACTCATAATAAAGCCTATTAGCACAAGCGCTATTGCAATAGTACCAACAGGTATACCCGAAATTACTAATGACAATGAAAATACCTGTCCGTTAACAACAAGTGCCATTACCACGTAAAACATACCTATAAGCTGTAGTATAGAGCCTAAGTCACCCAAACATTTAAGCGATTTACTATTTCTCAAAAAGCCTTTAATATGCGCTACTGTAAGCTGAACTAATGCTAATGCAAAGCAAAGAATTTGAACGTTTTGCGCGGTTGTAAGCGCCGCTTTACCATTTGTCCAGAAAGGATACCAAAGCTTATCGCCGTAAACATTAGAGATAACGGGGATAGAAAGGCTTTTAATAAACCTCGGTAAACTTTCAGCGGGTAAACCAAACCAAGTACAAGTAAGTGTACCCCAAAGCACCGTTGCACCGCCAAAAAGCAATATCAGAACAAATGCAGGCGGAACTTTCTTTTTACTAAGCTTTGATTTTAATATAAGTGCCGCAGCTACAGCGCATATCAAAAGACCGTAACCGCCGTCACCAAAGATTATACCAAAGAAAATAAGTATAAAGCCTATAAACCAACCCGAAATATCATATTCAAAATAACCGGGTACGGTACCCAAAAAGTCGGTAAGCGGATAAATAAGACTTACAAACTTATTATTTTTAAGCCTTGTGGGTGCGTTATCTTCTTCGGTTGGGTCGCTTATAATAAGTCCCCAAGCATTTTCTTTTGCCATAGCTTTTAGCTTCTCTAAATCTTCGGTTGGAATATAACCGTCAAAATAAGCTACGCTAACCTGAGTTTCGCCATTTTGCGACAAATCTTCCTTAGACATTCCGCTTGAATAGGTTTGAAATTCGGTTTCACGCTTAAGTTCTTCGAGCGCTTTTTTCATGCCCTCAATATAACATGCGTCCCCGACAATTTCATTTTGAATATCGGCAATTTTTTGTTTTGCATTATCAATTTCGGTTGCTATTTCATTTGTAGATTTTTTAGGCAACTCAACCTTTAACGCATTAAAGGCACTTAAATCGGTATCACCTGTGTTTAACGCCACAAGTTTTACTGAAGATTTAACCTTACTCAATACTATTGTGGTAGCAACTTCTTTGAATGCCTTATATTCCTTAAGCGGCATTTCGTAAAGGGTAAAATCAATACCTTTATCTGCTAAGCGTTCTAACTCTTCAGGGTTAATTTCACCCCATGCCTTTAGTCTTTCAAGCTCGGACGTGTTGCTTGAAATTTGGTTATAAAGGTTCTTTTGCTGTTCGGATAAGGATGCTAGGTTTTTAGAAAGCTTTATAGCATCATCTACCGATATTTCCTTACTTTCGGTATTCTTGTCTGCCTTTGAAGACAGGGTATATATACCGTTTTCCACAAGAGCGGTTTGCTCTTTAAGTTCTAATAAACGAGTACCTTCGCCCTCGGTAATTTCAATGTGCAAAAGCCCCAATTTGCGAAGCTTTTTAAGGGCTAAGTCCTTATTCTTTTTAAGAACAATTAAGGAAACCTTTTTCATTGGCACTATCATACCGCATCCTCCTTTCGAAGAGCGGCGGCAGTTTGGCGTGCAATTTTTGATTTTGAAATCTTAGAACGCACAACCGCACTAACCTGCTGGTCTGCCATATAAATTGATATTTTTTTGATATTTTCTTCTGTTTCGGGGATTTTAACCTTTTCAAAAAGGTTTACCCTTTGAGAAGTTGTTAATAATTCTTTTTCTAAAAGACGAACCTGCTCATCTAACACTTCTGCCTCTAAATCGAGCGACATTGCCTTTTCCATATGGGTTGCAGCCATATCTACCCAAAGCGGAGTGGTATAAAAATCGTAATCCTCGCGACTAAAATCCGCTCCCTCGTAGATAGGGATTTCCACACCCGCAATATTGCCAACACCTTTTTTAATGTTACTTACTGTAATAACGTTTTCGGGGAAGGCGTTTTGCTCACTGAAAACCGCAATCCAAGAAGAAAAGCCTTTTTCAAGCTGAGCCTTTTGCTCTCTTACTGCTTGGGCTTTTTCTTCTATTACACGAATTTCGGCTTGTAGCTGTTGTTTTTTTAGTGTCAGAGTAGGCAAATATCTTTTATACATCTTAAGGGCATCTTTTTGTACCCTTAATTCGTTCTTTGTAAGCTTGATTTTTGCCAAAATTCTGTCCTCCTTATTTTACGGGCCAAAATTCATCGGTAAGTTCTGACTTAATGCCTGTTTCATCTTTCTCGAAGCATTCCGCCAAAATTTCCCAACCAACGTTTAAGGCATCTTCTAAACTAAGGTTTACAGAAAGGTCCATAAGTTTTTCTTCAAACAATTCGCCGTATTTTAAAAGCTTTTCGTCCCAACGGCTCATCATAAAGCCCATGTTTTTCTTTTCGAGTGTATCCTTATAAGCCGAATACATACGAATCATAGCATCCATTAAAGCGCGGTGGTCTTTACGTGTTTTACCGTTTACGTTTTGCTTCAAACGTGAAAGCGAACCGAACGGCTCAATACGTCCACCCTTTAAGTAATACTGCCCCTCGGTAATGTAGCCTGTATTATCAGGTACAGGGTGGGTAACGTCGTCACCCGGCATTGTGGTAACGCCCAAAACTGTAACCGAGCCCGAGTTTGCAAAGTCAACCGCCTTTTCGTAACGGGAAGCTAACTGAGAATATAAGTCACCGGGATAACCACGGTTAGAAGGAACCTGTTCTTGAGTGATTGCAATTTCTTTCATAGCGTCAGCAAAGTTTGTCATATCGGTAAGTAGTACAAGCACGTCCTTATCCTGTAAAGCAAACTGCTCTGCTACCGCCAAAGCCATATCAGGAATCATCATACATTCAACAGTTGGGTCGGCAGCGGTGTGAATAAACATTACGGTTTTACTTAAAGCACCGCCGTTTGCCAACGTATTTTTAAAGTACAAAAAGTCGTCGTATTTAAGACCCATACCGCCAAGCACTATAACGTCGGCTTCGGCTTGTAAAGCAATACGTGCCAAAAGCTGATTGTAAGGCTCACCCGAAATTGAGAATATAGGAAGCTTTTGCGAAACAACCAACGTATTGAACATATCAATCATAGGTATATTGGTACGAAGCATACGGTTAGCCAAAATACGCTTTGTCGGGTTTACAGAAGGTCTACCAATAGTGGTCATATTTTCATTAAGCGAAGGGCCGTTATCTCTCGGCTCACCCGAGCCGTTGAAAATTCTGCCCAAAAGGTCTTCACTAAAGGAAACGCGCATCTCTTTACCTAAGAAACGAACCTCATCACCTGTAGAAACACCCTGACCGCCGGCGAAAACCTGTAATGAAACGATGTCGCCGTCAATTTTATTAACCTGCGCCAAGGATTTACCAAAGCGGGTGGTTATTTGCGCTAATTCGTTATATTTAACACCTGTCGCACGTACGGTAATAACGTTACCTGTTATTGATTCTATTCGGTTAAAAACTTTATTCATTTTAGCCCTCCACCTTTAAAAGCTCTTGAGCTTGCGCTGTCAATTTGCCGCCACATTCTTCATATAGTTTATCGATTTCTTTTTCTAATTTATCAAATTCACTACTCTTAAACGGAGCGTAGTTCCAGTCAATAAACTTTTGTCTTAAACGGTTAAAGTAGGTACGGGCGCTATCTCTATCCTTAAGCTCAAAATCAGAGCCTAATATACTAACAAGCTTATTAATTACATAATTTTGGCGCTCTTTATGACAGTTAGCATCCACTTCATCAAATGAGTTTTGTTGGAAATAAACCGCATCGAGCATTTCTTCTTTAAGATAGATAATAAAATCTTCAAGGCTTGTACCGTCTTCACCGATAACCTTCATCATAGACTCAATTTCGTTACCGTGAAGCATAATTTCCTTACAAAAATCTATCTTTTTAGCATCTATAACACCGCCATATTTAGACCATGAAATCACAGGGTCAATAGCGGGGTATTTACGCGCATCTGAACGTTCTCTTGAAAGACCGTGGAAAGCGCCTACAACCTTTAAGGTTGCCTGTGTTACGGGTTCTTCAAAGTTACCGCCTGCAGGAGAAACCGTACCGCCTATTGTAACAGAACCCTTTGAACCGTCCGGCAAAAGAACATAGCCTGCACGCTCGTAGAATGCAGCGATATAAGATTCCAAATAAGCCGGGAATGCTTCTTCACCGGGGATTTCTTCAAGTCGGCCCGACATTTCACGAAGAGCTTGTGCCCAACGGGAAGTAGAGTCGGCAAGCAAGAGTACGTTAAGACCCATTTGTCTATAATACTCAGCCAAAGTAACAGAAGTGTAAACCGAAGCTTCACGCGATGCTACAGGCATTGAAGAAGTATTACATATAATAATAGTACGCTCCATAAGTGAACGTCCTGTTCTTGGGTCGATAATTTCAGGGAATTCGGTAATGGTTTCAACAACTTCACCCGCACGCTCACCGCAAGCCGCAATAATTACTATATCAACGTCGGCATTTTTAGAGGTTGTGTGCTGTAAAACGGTTTTACCTGCGCCGAAAGGACCCGGTATACAGTAGGTACCACCCTTTGCAACAGGGAAGAACGAGTCAATAAGTCTTACCTTGGTTTCCATTGTTTCTTCGGGAGCCAAGCGTTCTGTATAACAGTTAATAGCGCGTTTTACAGGCCACTTGAAAGACAATGTTAACGGAATTTCATTGCCAAAGTCATCGGTAATTACTGCAACAGTATCCTTAAGTGTATAGTCGCCCTTTTCTGCTACCGACTTTACGGTATAGGTATCAAGCAAATAAAATGGTACGAAAATTTTGTGTGTAAAAGAGCCTTCGGGTACAGTACCCACATACTCACCTGCGCGCACTCTGTCGCCCACTTTAGCAGTAGGTGTGAATTCCCATTTCTTTTCAGTATCTAACGCGCCTGCATAAATACCGCGTTCCAAAAACCAACCTGCTTTTTCAGCCAATAACGGCAATGGATTTTGAAGACCGTCGAATATTTGGCCAAGTAGTCCGGGACCAAGTTCGGCCGAGAGCATATCACCCGTAAATTCAACAATATCACCGGATTTGATTCCGTTTGTCATTTCGTATACCTGAATTTGTGCTATGTCACCACGGATACGAATAACCTCACTTTTTAAAGCGGTGTCATCTACCTTTACATAGCAAATTTCGTTCATAGAAACCTCGCCGCTAAACTTAACTGATAAAAGGTTTCCGTTAACGCTTACAACCTTACCTAAATTTTGTGTTGTTTCGGTCATTTTTAAGCCTCCTGCTTATCTTTACTCATAATAGAGTTGTATATATCTTGGTACGCCGTTACTCCTTTTTCGCTATCAAAAAGTTTTATGCGCGCCATTATTTTAAGCTTTAATGCATAGTAGAAAACTGCATCCTCGCAAAACGGGTCGCTTGGTCTTAAATCTTCTAAATACCTTGCTCTATACCCGTTTAAAAAGACTTCCGCCTCTAAGGGGTTTTCATTCTCTACCGCAATACGTGCAATTTGAATAAGCTCACTTGAAACAAAGTTATCGTTATCAACAAAATTCTTGCCCCATTTTTCCGCACGAATTTTACCTAATGCAAACCTTAAATCACGCTCGTATGCGTTCCACTTATCTATAAATTTATAGCCTGTTGGCGTAATATTTTTAGGCGGTACAAGGTCTATACCCTTTAATGCGGCAAGCATCTTTTGTGGTAAAAACCGTTCGCAAAGCTCTAAAAACCTGTCTTCGCTTATAGGAAGCGGCGCAGCGTCTGTTAGCCCGTCTAAAGCCGGCAGTTGCGACATTAAATAGTATTGATTCATACTTACTGTGCCTCTTTCATAAGTGCAGTTACCTTGGGATTTAGATAGGTTGAAAGCATTTCGGTAACAGCATTTGCAGAATAATCATAATAAACGGTACCACCATCAACTTCTATACGGAAACCGCCCATAAAGTTATCATCAGGCTTTAAGGTAACGCCTTCAAGCATTTGTGTTTTGAGTGCCGCAATAATAGAGTTTTCAAATTTTTCTAAATCCTTAGAATTAAGCAATACTGCAATATCGTCACTCTTGGGAGAAGCCTTTACCACTTCGGCAATAATGGCTGATAATTCATCAGATGAGTAAACCGCGCTTACCTTTTCACCAACAATAGCATCAAGTTCTTTATTAACACTTTCTCTAAAAGAGATAAGCAAATTTCTACCTGCTTGGCGAATAGCATCTTCACTTGCTTTTACTATTCGTTCATTTTCAACGTTAGCCTTTGCTATAATTTCTTCTGCTTTTTTCTCGGCATTGGCAATAATTTTTTCCGCCTTTTCTTTTGCGGCATCTACAATAGCGTTGCTTTCATTCTCTGCAACCGCTACACCGTCCTTTTTAATTTGTTCAATAAGTTCGCTTAACTGTATTTCCATTAGTATTCTCCTTTATATAGTAAGCTTTTATTTTATATTTAGCCCTTATTTGCAAAATTCTTCCACGTAATCTGCAATAGCTTTTTTAATAATTTCAATAGCTGTTTCTCTGCCGCTTACTTCATTTACTGCGGTTTGTTTGTTTTCAAGATTTTTATAAACCGTAAAGAAGTGGCTCATTTCATCAAAAATATGCGTCGGTAATTCCGATATATCGGTATAGTGATTATAGGTAGGGTCATTACTTGGTACCGCAATAATTTTTTCATCACCCTGTCCGTTATCCACCATCGCAATAACACCTATTGGCTTAGCCTTTACCAAGGTCATAGGCTCAAGCGTTTCGGCACATAAAAGCAAAACGTCAAGCGGGTCTTTGTCGTCGCCGTAGGTGCGCGGAATAAAGCCATAGTTTGCGGGGTAGTGAGTAGACGTATAAAGTATACGGTCAAGTATTATATAACCTGTTTCCTTATCAAGCTCATACTTCTTTTTACTGCCTTTAGGAATTTCTATTACACATATAAATTCTTCGGGTGTAATTCTCTTAGGTGAAATATCGTGCCAAATGTTTGCCATAATACATCCTCCTTACTTTATACCGTTATGTTAAAATTCAAAAAGCTCTGTACTGAAGTAACGCTCGCCGGTATCGGGCAAAACGGTAACAACAGTTTTTCCTTTGCCTAATTTTTTAGCCAAGCGAAGCGCTGCGACTACGTTTGTACCGCTTGAAATACCGCAAAGTATACCTTCTTCACGGATAAGGCGCTTTGACGTGTTTATCGCTTCGTCATCGGTAACGATTGCAGTATCACTGTAAATTTCTAAATTTAAATTTCCAGGGATAATACCGTCGCCTATACCCATTTGCAAATGGGTACCGATACTGCCGCCCGAAAGGATTGCGGCGTTTTCAGGCTCTACTGCCCAAATTTCAATATCGGGGTTATGTTCTTTTAAAACTTCGCCAATACCGGTAAGTGTACCGCCTGTACCTACGCCCGAGCAAAAACCGTCTATTCTACGGTCTGCCTGCTTTATAATTTCAAGCGCGGTGGTGTTACGGTGCACTTGCGGATTTGCAGGGTTTTCAAACTGCTGCGGAACCCATACGTTATTATTCTCTTTTTGCATATTAAGTGCGGTTTGCAAGCATTCTTCAATACAAGCGCCAATATCGCCCGCATCGTGTACAAGCACAAGCTCTGCACCGTAAGCCTTTATAAGCTTTCTTCTTTCTTCGCTTACCGAATCAGGCATAATTATACGAACCTTATATCCTTTAACAGCGCCTATAAGTGAAAGACCTATACCTTGATTGCCGCTTGTAGGTTCTACAATAATTGTATCCTTATTTATTATGCCACGTTTTTCGGCATCTTCAATCATATTAAGTGCCGTTCTTGTTTTTATTGAACCGCCTATATTTACACCTTCGTACTTTACAAGCACGTCTGCGCTGTCAGGCTCCACTATTTTTGAAAGCTTTATAAGCGGTGTATTTCCCATCGCTTCAAGCACGTTTTCGTAAATCAAAATTAATCCCCCAAAAATTCAATCTATTACATATATTCATAATATGCTACTTGTTTTTATTCGTACTAAAAACAAACAGCTTGCTTATAACGTAATTTAAAACTATTATTATTATTTGCGCCAAACATTTAACAAATAAAGAGTTGAAATGTAAACATTTTATGAATACAAACAGCAATAATTCTTCTACCAACAAAGTAAACACACGCGCCGCATAAAACTTTAACGCTTTTTTTATAAATTCGGTTTTTAAATCCCCTTCAAATACCCAAAGTGAATTAGTAATAAAAGCAACTAAAACCGCCAAAATCCACGAAAAAATATTTGCAACTAAGGCGTCTATTTTTAAGTATTCAAAAAACGCAAAAGATAGAATACTTACTGCCGTTGTAACTCCGCCAAAAAACAAATAAAGCAAAATTTCTTTGTGTTTTTTTAAAAATCCTTTAATTTTCATCATTCTCTGTACGCTCCGCTATGATATAGCGAGGTCTTTGTTTTGTTTCCAAATAAATTTTACCGATATATTCACCTATAACGCCAAGGCTTACAAGCTGAACACCACTTAAAAAACAAAGAATACTAACAGTAGATGCCCAACCAACAATCGCTTTGCCTAAAAGGGCTGTTACAACCGACCATATTATACCTATAAAGCTTATTAGTGCTACCAGCATACCGAAAGCGGTAATTATGCGAATGGGTTTGGTGGAAAGACTTGTAATTCCGTCAAATGCAAGTGAAAGCATTTTCTTGAGCGGATAATGGCTTTCTCCCGCAAGTCTTGCCTTTCTTTCATAATATACGCTTGTAGATTTAAAGCCAACAAGCGGAATCATACCCCGTAAAAAGAGGTTTACTTCCTTAAAGTTTTCAAACTCATTTAAAACCTTTGCGGACAAAAGCCTATAGTCCGCATGGTTATACACCGTTTCGCAGCCTAAAAGGTTCATAAATTTATAAAAGCCTTGTGCAGTGACACGCTTGAAAAAGCTATCGCTTTTGCGGTCGCTTCTAACACCGTAAACTACTTCGGCTCCATCCGAATAAGCATCCACCATTTTATCTACTGCGCCTATATCATCCTGCCCGTCACAATCAATAGAAATAGTTATATCGGCATATTTTTTCGCTTCCATAAGACCTGCAAGCAAAGCGTTTTGATGTCCGCGGTTTCGGCTTAAAGAAATGCCTTTAAAATATCCGCTTTCTTTTGATAGCGCGCAAATAATCTCCCACGTGTTATCACGGCTACCGTCATTCACAAAAAGCACTCGGCTTTTTTCCGAAACCTTACCGTCATCAATTAAATCTTCAATTTTTTCTTTAAATATACCACTCGTTATGGGTAAAACGTCTTTTTCATTGTAACACGGAACTACAATATATAAGGTAGGTTTCACTCAAATTTCTCCTTATTATTTTAAAAGCTTTATAAAATCAATTTACTCCGCTTACCATAAACTCATTATATTTATCAAGTATCTCGTTAGGCTCGCCTATCATTTTTATCTCACCTTGATGTAACCAAATTATCCTGTCGCACATTGAGCGAAGGGTTTCAATGCTGTGAGAAATCATAATAACCGTGCGGTTATTATCCATAATAAGCTCTTTCATTTTCTTATTACTTTTCTTTTTAAAGCGTGCGTCGCCCACACTGAAAATTTCATCAATTAAAAGAATTTCAGTATCAAGAATAGCAGTAATAGCAAACGCAAGGCGCGAGTGCATACCGCTCGAATAGCTTTTTACAGGTTTATCAATATATTTACCAAGCTCAGAAAATGCAATTATTTCATCCATCTTAGCTTCAATTTCTTTTTCGCTAAAGCCCATTAAAAGACCTGAAAGCATAATATTAACTCTGCCTGTAAGTTCCTTTTGGAAGCCTACGCCAATAGCCAATAACGATACGCTGTTACCAAAAAGATTAACCGAACCCTCATCAGGGGAGATAATGCCGGCAAGGCAACGAAGGGTTGTAGATTTACCACTACCGTTTTGACCTATAAGACCTACAATTTCGCCTTTGTGTATATCAAAGGAAATACCTTTGACAGCCTCTTCCTTGGAAACCCTTTTCCCCTTGAAAAGAGATTTTAATCTAATAGGCTCCATTGTTCTGTAACGAATTTTTAAATTCTTAACTTCAATCGTTTTTTCCATCATAATATCTTTCCGTAATTATTTTCATTTTTATATACAAGAACTATTCCAACAATTGCTAAAACAACACCAATAACAAACCAAACGCCAAGCATCACCCAATCGGGAGCGGTTTTATATAGCAAGGCTTGTCTGCAACCATCCATAGCAACCGCTACGGGATTTATTTTAAGTAACACTTCTCCGTACGGTGCTTGAACACTTGATGCAATATCGTAAAACACGCCTGACATATAGAAAACCAAACGCAAGCCTATTCTAATAATTTTTGAAAGGTCTTCAACGTAAACGCCAAAATGCATCATAATGCAACCAATACCAAAGGTCACCACAAACAGCATTATAAAGCAAGGTATTATAGCAAAAACGTTAAGGCTTACAGGCACTCTATACCCTACCATAAGTACAAAACTGATAATTAACGATATAAACATTTTAAAAGCGTTAACCATCATTCGCTGTATATATATCAGATGCTTTGGTAAATAAATTTTAGTAATTATACCTTTGTTTGATTTTAGTAGTCCTGCGCTACCACTAACACATTTATTGAAAAAATCCCAAACGGTAAGACCCAAAAACACGAATATTGCCGCAAAAGGCATATTCTTCTTAAACACAATTTCCGAAATAAACGTGTATATAAGCATAAAGCAAAATGGTTCTAAAACCCACCAAAGTCCCGCAAGATACGAGCCCGAAACTTCACTTTTAAGGGAGGCTTTGGTTGAATAAAGTAAATATTTTCTATACTTACTCAAATCTGTGAAAAATCTTTTTAAATACATTTGTTTTACCTTTCTTAATGGTCACCGCTATAAAAGTGGTGCTTAATAACCCTATTCTCTACAGGTGGTGGCGTCATATAATCGCCGTAAATCGTGGTTAGAATTTCATCATAACCTTCGGGAACAGGCATTTTTGTATCTTCAAAATCCCACCAGATAGCATTCTTGTAACAGTCACTCTTACAAATCTGACGTTTTAGCGGATGATAAGAAGAAAAGGTTGCCATATATTCCTTTTCACCTGCGCCAAAGCAGGTAAAGTGCTTTTGCAGTTTTTTATGAATGGTCTTAACTGAATAAAAGTTAGATATAAACTTTAAAATCTTGCCGTAAAAATGCGGCGGTTTTCTAAGACCCAATTTATAAGAAAGCATACCGCGATAATATCTTACAAAAAATCCGGTTTTCTTAATCTTAATTCCTTTATTTGTAGGCACGTATTCCATCGGGAAAATATCGATATACGGGCCGTTTTTATCAGTAAGATGGGCTATATGATTTTGACGGAAGCTTAAATCCCCTGTTAATTGTCTTACTTTGATAAAAGGCGACCAATAGTTATCCACCGCCCCCGGATGCTGTACTTGATAAGCGTCGCCAAGTTCTTCTTGGGCAACCTTTAAAAAGCGTTCATACTCGCTTCTTTCCATTATTAAATCAACGTCGTCATCCCACGGGATAAAACCCT
>JBGVDY010000014.1:0-4526 GCA_045119585.1 Acutalibacteraceae bacterium
TTCGTTTAGTTGTAAAAAACTTTTTAATTATCTTCCTTTGCGCTATTCTTTTAGGTGTTGCAACTTTTTGCTACTGTGAGTTTAAACTTGAAGAGCGCTATTCCGCTTCAGGCTCTATTATCGTCACAAACGGTGGTATGCTTGACGGAACACCAAGCGACCCACAATACGTAGGCAGCGACAAAATTAACAATTCGGATATTACAGCTTCCATAAATATGTTATACACCGTTAAGGATTTACTTTTGTCTAAGGACAGTATTTATAAGGACCTTTCGGAAAAAATAGACGGCAAATATTCCGCAAAGCAACTAAAAAGATTAGTTACTATTACTACTCGTGATGATTATTCACTTTTCATTGACATAAAATTCGAAATGAACGACAAAGAAGACGTTGTTAAAATTACCAATATGTTCTTGGAATTAACCCCTGAAGGTATTAAAGAGGTTCTTCCTTTCTCACGTACCAGTATAATAACACTTAGTACAGAAGCCAGGAAAACCTACCCCCGCACCCTCGCATCAACCGCTATTGCAATGATAATGGGCGCACTTTTATCCTTTATTGTTGTTTATGTTATTTCCTTATTTAATACAACAATCAAATCTGAAGAAGACTTTAAGGAAAGATACAATATTCCTGTCTTAGGCGATATACCCGACTTTGCCACTGCTAAATCAGGTAAATATACAAAATCCTATTATAAAGGAGGAAGCTATTATGGCAATTAATAAAACAAATCATACTTCAAGCGAAAAAGTTATAACTGCCGAATCTAATAGAACTCCCTTTGTAGTTGTAGAATCGTATAAAAACCTTCGCACAAACTTAATTTCCATCTTAGCAAAGACAGAGGGTAAAATTTTAGCTGTAACCAGTCCAAACGCCGCTGAAGGCAAATCTACCACATCTTTGAATATTGCCATAACCCTTTCACAGTTAAATAAAAAGGTTGTTATATTAGACACCGACTCCCGCAAACCTTCTATTCACAAAAAGGTCAAACTAAGCAACACAAAAGGCTGCATGGACTACCTTTTGGGCACTTATAATTTAGGCCAAATAACCACAAATTATAATTCATATTTAGACATAATAACATCAGGCTCCAAGGTTAAAAACCCTGCCGAATTATTCAGTGATGTTAAATTTATGGAACTTTTGGATGAACTGGAAGAAAATTACGATTATATTATACTTGATACTCCGCCTATTAACCTTGTATCAGGCGCTTTGATAATCGCCCAAAAATGTGATGCAGTTGTAATGGTTCTTCGTGCTAATACAACCAAATATGAAGCATTTGAAGCAGCTTACGACAGCCTTAAGGTATTGGATATCGAGCTTGATGGTGTAATCATTAACGGTTCGGGCGGCAAACCCGCTTACTATAAAAATAATTATAAATCTCATAGACCTTATCAAGAGAGCAAATAATAAAACTAACGGGAGAAAATACTCTCCCGTTTTTAAATATCTATAATTTGGAGGTGGTAAAATGTATCTCGATATTCATTCACATATTTTATGCGATATAGATGACGGTGCAGAAGATTTATCGGTATCTTTAGCGCTTTTAAGCAATATATATAATCAAGGCATTACTGATGTTGTGGCAACTCCACACTTCATACCAACCTCTGATAATTTAGAAGAATTTTTAGAAAATCGACAAAACAGTTTCTTAAAACTAAAAGAAGCTTTAAAGGATACACAACACCCTAATATTCATTTAGGATGCGAGCTATACTATTATAGTGGTTTAAGTTATGCTTCTTCTTTAGAAGCCTTTACTATAGAAAACTCTAAATATATTCTTTTAGAGCCTGATTACGACCTTTTAAACGATAAATTTTTCGCAGAACTATTACGTTTTAAAAAGTTAGGTTACGAACCCATACTCGCCCATATTGAGCGTTACAGAACCGCTAAAGGCTTTAGAAAATTTGTAAAATTTATAAAAGCAAACCGTATTTTAACTCAGGTTAATGCCACCGCGTTTTATAATAAAAAATACACACGGCTAATTAAAAAACTTTTGAGGGAAGACCTTATTACCTTTGTTGCGTCCGATACACATTCTATAGATGTACGTCCACCTATGGTAGGCGGTGCTTTAGAAATAATCAAAACTAATTTTGGAGAAAAATACGTCCAAAAAATAATCTTTAATTCACAAAAACTACTTTCAGAAATTACTAAAAAGGAAAATGAAGTATGATTTCACATACACTTGATATAAATAATAAAGACGGTGTTATGTTTATCACATTCCCGAAATTCGAAAAAACCGGTCTTGTAAATTTATTGTTTTCTACCCGTATAGGCGGCGTAAGCGACGGTATGTGGTCTAGTATGAACTTAAGCTTTAACAGGGGCGACAAGCGTGAAAACGTATTGGAAAACTATAGACGTTTATGTAGCTGCAAAGGCATTGATATAAATAATCTTGTACTCAGCAAACAAACCCATACAAATAATGTTAAAGTAGTTACTAAAGATGACTGTGGCACAGGCATTTTTAAAGAAAGCTTTTCTGATATTGACGGCCTTGTAACCAACCGAAAGGGTGTGGCCCTTGTAACACAGTATGCCGACTGCACTCCCCTTGTCTTTTTGGATACCAAAAACAAAGTAATAGCCTCTTCACATGCAGGTTGGCGTGGAACGGTTAAAGAAATAGGAAAAAAGACCGTTGAAAAAATGGTGAACGAATTTGGCTCTGACCCAGGTGATATAATAGTAGGTATCGGCCCTTGCATTAAGGAATGCTGTTACGAGGTTGACGACCCTGTTTATAATGAATTTTCAAAGCTTTCCTACCTTAATTTAAGCAAAATTTTTACAAAAAAAGAAAACGGACGTTATATGCTTAATTTAGTAGAAGCAAACAAACAAATTTTAATAAATGCGGGAATACCTGATAACAATTTTGATTTATCGGATATATGTACTTGCTGCAATGCTGATAAAATGCATTCCCACCGTAAGACCAAAGGCGAGCGCGGAAATTTAGCGCTTATAATAGAATTAAAGTAAAAATCAAGGAGCAAGAACGCTCCTTGATTTTTTTATTACAAATATTCCTACAATACATTTTATAATGCAAGTAGCGGAATAAACAAAATATAAAAATCCATCTAAACGTGTGAAAAGATTTCCAAAGGTCACAGTACTTCCCGCCATTGAATAAGGATATTCGAGCGCGCCCGAAAACCTAATGCCAAAAAGCAAAACCGAGTTTAAAACAGTTATTGCTAAAGCTAAAAGTCCAAGGCTTAACCCACCTAATAAAACACCTTTTTCAATATTTTCTTGCCTAGCGAAAACACCCAAAAGTAAGGAAGGAATTACAAGGCTTTTAAAATAAAAAACACTTTGTGATACTACTGTATTGAACCTTGGAAGGTCATATATATAAATATTTTTAAACTCAAAATCCTTAAAGGTGGACAAAAAGAAAAATACCACAACCGCAACTGATAAAAATCCGCAAATAAGTGAAAATTTATAAAGTGTACTTGTTTTTTTAAAGCCCAAATAAACTAAAATTAAAACAAACGGAATCACTATAAGCACTCTAGGTGTATAGGGTAATAGATTATCACTTATAAATCTTATAAAGCTTATAAAAGTGTCACCAAAAGTGAAAAGTGAAAGTAAATAAATAGGTATGAAAGTTTTAACGTTTATTGGTATAAAATAGGCTATAATTCCAAAGATAAGTGACGCAAAGCAGGTGAGCAAATACACTAAAAAATTGTATTTATCAGCATTTCTTGCCGGTGCCGTAATACAAGTATTACCTAAAACAAAAAGCACCGATAACAATAAAAAGTGCTTTTTATAACAGCCTTTAGCTTCCACTAAAAATCAGTCCCCCATCATTAATGCCAACTTTTGGCAGAACGTTACTATAATCGCTGTTAACAAGTTCAAATAATCGGTTCTTATACGTTTTATTTTGTTCTAAAAGCCCCATAATATCAAAACCTACCGTCAAAGAAGACAGTGGCTTTACCGACAAAAGTTTCTCAGCATTTTTTGTTTTTATAAGAAACGTAGAAAGTGTGATTTCCTTACTATTAATACAATATTTCGATATATCTTTCAGTTCGTTTTGAGTTATGCCTTCCCCTATCGCCAAAACACCGCAATGAGATAACATAAGTGGCTGAGTACACTTTTTTTCTATTTGCTCCATTGCCGAATTAAAAGATTCTCCTTCACCTTTTAAAAGCTTTACCGTTTGTTTTGTGTCTTCGCTATTAATTATTACCGATTCAAAACAAACTTTATAACTATCGTTTTGTTTGTCAAACCCTATACTCGACACTAAATATTCAGGACCACGTTTTTCACAACCGCACAAAAAAACAACCAAAAGTAAACTTAAAAAAACCTTTTTCATCTATTTCTCCCTTTGCGTATAATATTTCGGTTAAATTGTGGGCGCTTATTCATATTCTTCCACGAAGCCCTTACTAGTGTATCCTTAAGTGACTGAACACTTGCTTTTTTAA
>JBGVDY010000015.1:0-3509 GCA_045119585.1 Acutalibacteraceae bacterium
AAATCTCTCGACTGCATAAAGCAATTACACCGTTTTTAAGCTCAATCTTACCTTTGCGACCTTCTTCTTCGTACTTATTTTCAAAATAAGACGGATCTAAAACAGCTACGCGGCCGTCAGGTTCTTCGCTTATCACAGCAACATAATGCCCTGTATGGCTGAAAACACCAATGTGACCTTCCCTGTCACCGCCCACATGTGCAACGGCGGCGCCACCTGTGCGCAAGCAATTAAGAAGTTCTTCCACATCGTTAGTTCTTTCAAGCTTTAAACCAAATTTTTCGGCAAAAGCAGGCGCAAACCTCGAATAGTTTGTACCACGACTATTATTTGCTTTAACTTCATAAGAAAGGTTTATAGCATCCTCTAAATTAAAAGTATAATTTACTAAAAGGCGGTCTGCTACCATAATAGCAGAGCAAAGTCCGCAAGCGGAACTACTAACAGTGGTTTTTTGACCTTTTTCGTATTCTTCCCCTGTACATTCGGTTTTTGTTATGTACGGAATATCGGGATAATTCTTTTGATTTATATATCGCATAATCATTCCCCCAATTAAATGATATTGTACCACATCTTCACTTTGGGTGCAAGGTATAAAATTAAAAAAGCAAAGCATCAATAATGCCTTGCTTTTATGCTACTTATTTTTCGTTTTTATAAATTTCTTTAAAGTATTTATATGTGTCAACCTTTAATTCACCGCAAGCGGCTTCATCGCAAGCAATAATTCCATCGGGATGCATTTGCAAAGCGCTGATGGTCCAAGCGTGGTCAACACCGCCTTCAACACAATGACGCAATGCGCGTGCTTTATTGTGACCGTTAATAACCAACAATACCTGCTTAGAATCGCACACAGTACCTACACCAACCGAAAGCGCGGTTTTCGGAACCTTGTTAACATCATTATCAAAGAAACGGGAATTTACAATAAGGGTATCTTCTGTCAAAGCGCGAATACCGGTTCTTGAAGTGAGTGAAGTAAACGGTTCGTTAAATGCAATATGACCGTCAACACCACAGCCGCCCATAAATAAATCAATGCCGCCGTAAGAAGCAATTTTGTCTTCATAACGCTTGCATTCAGCTTCCAAATCTTCTACCATACCGTCTAAAATGTTAATATTTTCTGCCGGAATGTCAATATGATTAAAGAAATTATCGTGCATAAAATACCAATAGCTTTGGTCGTGCTCACGTGGTAGACCAACATATTCGTCCATATTAAAGGTAACTACATTTTTAAAGCTTACCTTACCTGACTTATTCATTTCAATAAGGTTTTTATAAACACCAAGCGGTGTAGAACCTGTAGGCAAACCAAGTACAAACGGGCGGTCTTCTTTATGGGAATTTATAGCGTTTGCAATATGTTGCGCAGCCCATTCACTCATTGCTTCATAATTGTCTTTAATAATTACTTTCATATTTACTAACTCCTTATTTAATTGCCTTTATACAATTTATTATATGAATTATAACGGCAATTAAAACTTTTTTCTTATTTTCAAAAAGATTATACCACTTATACAAATATATGTCAATGAACTATAGTTTGCAAAAATTGTAAACTTAGATATACATTTTTGTACAAATTATTTGTTTGACCAGAAAAAATCACCCTAAGAACAAGCTGAAATTCGCTACCACTCGTTGCGAAAGAGATAAAAAAACACAGGGGTCACCTGTGTTTTTTATCTATTATTAAATTATAAAACCAACGAAGGTGCAGTATATACTCTTGCGGCAAGCTCTTGGTTGAGCATATAAAGGCTCTTGGGGTCACTGCCGAATAATTCCATTTTTGTAATCAAATCGTTAGCGTTGGTTTCTTCTTCGCCCTGCTCCTTAACAAACCAATCTAAAAATTGCATTGTACGGAAGTCTTTAACATCATACGCCGCAGCATAGATATCGTTAATAAGCGAAGTAACATATTCTTCATGCTCAAGACCAGCCTTGAGAACATCCATATGGCAATCGAAAACCTTATCAGGCTTTGCAATAGCTTCAAGTATTACCTTTTGGTTTTCATTTTGTAAGTATTGATAAAATAACATAGCGTGGTCACGCTCTTCCTGTGCTTGCACCATATACCAGTTAGCAAATCCGTCAAGACCAACATCTTCAAAATAATTTGAAAAATCAAGATAAAGATAAGCAGAGTAAAACTCCTTATTGATTTGTTGATTTAACAATTCTCTTACTTTTTCGTTCATAATATTGTCTCCTTTTTTATATTTTGTTTTAATTTATTATACTACAAAATAAAAAAGAATTCAATATTTATACTTAAAATAAACAAAACACAGGCATTTATCCTGTGCTTTGTATCTCTTATAATTTACATTATTAATCCTTAGAATAACCTATATTCTTTGCTTTTGCAGGGTCAAAAGAAAGATTGCAAATAGATGCAACCAAGGCGTATATGCCAAAGGTTACTATTGTAAGGAAAAAGTATGCTGCTGTTCTGCAAGTATAACCTTCAGGCTTTAATTCTGTGTGATTGATAATGATACTGCCTATCCAGCCTAAGAAAAAGGTTAAAAGAAAGCGCACAAGATTTTTATTTTCCATTTTTTAGTTCTCCTTTCATCAAAAGTCAGCATAATACTGCAAAACTTGTGTCTGTTCGACAATCTTATTTTATCCTGCTTTATCCTACTTGTCAATATCTTTTAGCATATTGTCTTATAATATTTTTAAGAGGTGATAAAATGAAACCCTTAAAAGAAAAAATAAGCATTACTATTGATAACGATATTTTAGCAAAGCTAAAAGAAAAAGCCGAATATGATGACCGTTCCCTATCCCAATATATAAATCTTGTTTTAAAACAACATATTAAAAAACTTGACGAAAAATAAAAGCCGTGAATTCACGGCTTTTATTTTTTACTTATTCAATTTGCTTTTACCGGTATTTTATATGTTTTGAATATAACGAAGAATTATACCGAATTATTTTATATCACAAATCTTATATAAATGTTGTTCTAAATAACCCCATTCGATGCTTGGCTTAATTATCAATCCATATACACCAACTGCTAAAAACCCTAAAACTATAAATAAATCGGAACTATTATTTTGCCTAAATACGTTAATTAATGAATCGACACAAGAATATGTTCCTACCGCCAAAAACAACAAATGAAGAATTGCGTGAAATGGATGCTTTGCTCTGCGAAATGACACGTCCACACGGCCGCTTTCAGTTACTTTGTATTTACAGTTAAGCCTTGTAGATAGAAATCCATATGATCTTCCAACAAGTGTATATTTTCCTAACCAAAATTGATTATCTTTGATTTTATAAACAAAAGTTTCAAAATTATTATCATCTGTATAAAGATGATTTTTAGAACGGCAAAGTTGATCTAAACGAGCAACAAACTGCCTTTCAGTAAATTTAGTACTAATCCGTTTCATACCTATTGCCACCTTATGTGTGTATTATATAGTTGTGTTAAATTTAGGACAAGTTAACTCTTGGCTCCCTCT
>JBGVDY010000016.1:0-7361 GCA_045119585.1 Acutalibacteraceae bacterium
TTGCAAGCCTTATAACCTTTAATGAATTTAAAATTCTTTACCCTACAAAAACAAAAAATTATATACTTATTTTTACAATTGTAAACGTTATTTTCGTAGGCGTTTTAACTATTGCTGCCAAATTGTTTTGGATATAAAATATTAGCGAGGTGATATTCACCTCGCTTTATATTTTTTACGAAAGTTTGATGGCGACAAGCCTGTAAGTTTTTTAAAAGTACGACTAAAATTGCTGTTATCTGAAAAACCGCATCTTTCAACAATCTCTCCGATATTATAATCAGTTTCGGCGAGCATCTGCTTAGCGTTTGCTATACGGCAGGATTGCAAATATTCCATAATAGAAGCGCCTGTTGCTTCACTAAATCGGTGGGAAATGGAAGAAACACTTTGATTATACTGTTTTGCAAGCGTTTTAAGGGTGAACTGCTTATGGTATTCAGTTTCAAACAGTCGTTTTATACCCACAACCATATCATCAAAGGTATTATCAAAATTTATTGTTAAGCATCTGTAAACGGTAATCAACAGTTGTTTTACAAGTAGTTGTTCCATTTCATCTGAAAGCTTTGATGCGTTGGAATTTTCATATAAAATGCGTTTAAAAACATCTGTAATTAATGTTATATTTTTAGAGACGTCTATTATATTACAAAAGCCGTTAGGGCGGTCGGTCAAAAGCGAATATACAGGGCTTTTTCGATTTACAACGTTAGGGTCAATATGCAAAACAAAGCGTTCATATTCTTTAGAGCATCCTAATACCGAATGGTTTTCGTAACGGCTGAAAATTGCAATATTTCCTGCAGATGCATGAAGCATTTTTTCATTCACACAAAAATCAACAGCGCCGTTTACAACAAATATAATTTGGTGGCAGTCGTGGAAATGTGGACTAATATTTAAAGGAAATGATGAATGGTAAACCGATTGTACCATACTTTGCATATTTTCTCACCTCTTTTTTAGTATATCACAAAAAAATAAATTTGCAAGATTTACATAAATTGAAGCAATATTTATATAGCAAAAATTTTATTTTTATAGTATGATTATATAAAAGGTAGGTTTTACTATGCGAAAAGTGTATACATCTATAGATGAATTTAATAACCAAAATTTAGAACTTGGAACGGGTCTTCCGTTTGAGCATAACACCGAAATATTAAAAACTCCATTTAGTATATGCGGCAAAACTGTGCAAAACCGACTTGTTTGTCAGGCTATGGAGGGTTGCGACGGCACCGCTGACGGTAGTCCCGATACTCTTACAAATCGCCGTTATGAAAGATTTGCAAAAGGTGGCGCAGGGCTTATTTGGTTTGAAGCGACTGCTGTTATGGAAGAAGGCAGAGCAAACCCACGCCAACTTTACATAAATGAAAACAATTTGGATATTTTTAAGCGACAGGTTGAAAAAATAAAAGAAACCGCTTTAAAATCAAACGGTTATGAACCGATAGTTATTATGCAAGCAACCCATTCGGGAAGATATTCTAAACCTAATGGAACACCCGAACCGCTTATAGCGTATAATAATCCTATTTTTGAAAAAGATAATCCAATTTCTAAAGACCGAATTGTAACTGACGAGTATTTAGACCGTGTTGGCGATGCTCTTGTAAATGGTGCTGTTTTGGCGGAAAAAGCAGGGTTTGATGGGGTTGATATAAAGTGCTGTCACAGATACTTAAATTCCGAACTTTTGTCTGCGTACAACCGTGAAGGCAGATACGGTGGTACTTTCGAAAATCGCACAAGACTGCTAAGAGAAAGCATAAAGGGCGCAATTGATAGTTGTTCTAATAATTTTATTGTTTCTTCAAGGCTTAACGTTTACGACGGATTTCCCTATCCTTATGGTTTTGGCGTTAGTGAAAACGGTGGAACACAGTTTGATATTACCGAGCCTGACCGTCTTATAAAAGAACTTTACAAACTAGGTGTTAGAATTCTTAATATCACAATGGGTAACCCATATTTTAACCCACACGTAAACCGTCCCTATGCGCAAGGTGGGTATGAACCACCCGAACATCCTTTAGAGGGTGTTGCCAGAATTTTAAAATGGACTGCACAACTAAAGGAATTTAATCCCCAAATGGCGATTATCTGCTCGGCAGTATCTTATTTAGGGGTTGCGGCACCGAATGTTGTGGCTGCATATATAAAAGATAATCAATTTGATTTTGCAGGCTTTGGCAGAACCATTTTCGCATATCCCGATTTTGCAAATGATATTTTGAAAAACGGTAATATGGATAAAAACAAAATTTGTATTTGCTGTTCTAAGTGTACCGAAATAATGCGTAAATCCGGTGGCACACCCGGTTGTGTTATAAGGGACAAAGAGGTCTATTTGCCAATATACAAAGAGTTATGCTTGTAATGAAATGAGGTTAATGTTATGTTTGATTTAAGTGGTAAGGTAGCCCTTGTGACAGGGGCTTCAAGCGGAATAGGAAAAGGTATAGCTTTGGCACTGGCTACTGCAGGTGCCAATGTTGTTATAGATTACATAGCTTCCGATTTAGAAGCACAGGCTGTTGCAGACAAAATAATTGCCATGGGTAGAAAATCTGTCATTTACCGCGCTGATGTTACGGATAGAGAACAGGTTAAAGGAATGTTTGAATTTGTAAAACAAGAATTTGGCAAATTAGATATTCTTGTTAATAATGCGGGAACGTCACAGGCTAAGGATATATTTTCTATGGGGCTTGAAGATTGGGAAAATATTATTAAAATAAATCTAACCAGCGCGTTTTTGTGCTCAAAGTATGCAATGGAAATTATGCGTGAACAAAATTACGGACGTATTATATCTATAGCATCTCAAGCGGGTGAAAGGGGCGCAATATACGGTCATGCTCATTATGCGGCATCTAAAAGCGGTATTCTTGCTATGAACAAAACCTTGGCCAGAACCGGTGCACCGTATAATATTACAGTTAATTCTATAGCACCTGGTGTTATATTTACTGATTTCACGCCTAAAGTTCATACCCCTGAGGAAATTGATGAATTGAGAAATTCGATTCCTTTGGGACTTGGAAAGGTTGAAGATGTAGGATCCGCTTGTGTTTATTTAGCAAGTGATGAGGCTTCTTATGTTACAGGTACTACACTTGATATAAACGGTGGCTCTTATATACATTAATAAAGCAATTATATTAGTGATTTGCATTAAATATTGTGGAGGAAATTATGAACAAAATAGTTTTAGTTACAGGCGCTTCAAGTGGGTATGGAAAGGCTATTGCAAAAGCTTTTAAGGAAAATGGCGATACCGTTATTATGACGGCAAGAAACCTTGAAAAATTAGAAGCTGCTAAGAGCGCTGTAAACGGCGATTTAGCAATATCTATGGACGTTACTAAACCTGAAGATTGGAATACGTTAATAGACGTTATAAACCAAAAATACGGTAGACTTGACCTGCTCGTTAATAATGCGGGTGGTGGAATTGCAATTAAAGAAGTTAGCGAATTATCAATAGATGAAATAGACCAAACTATAAAGCTAAATCTTAATAGTGTGATTTACGGTTGCCGCGCAGTTGCGGATATAATGAAGCAACAAAAAAGCGGTACAATTATTAATATTTCTTCTGTTTGCGCCCGTCAGTGTTGGCCGACCTGGAGCGTTTATGCTGCGGCCAAAGCAGGTGTGCTTAATTTTTCTAAGGGTATGTATCTTGAAATGCAACCTTACAACGTAAGAGTTTCCTGTGTAATACCTTCATCCGCCAGTACCGATTTTCAAAAGGCGTGCAATATTGGTGAAACAGATGATAAATTATTACCTGAAGATATTGCCGAAACGGTGCTTTATATAGCAAATCTTCCGCAACGTGCGGTGGTTGAAGACGTAACCGTTTGGGGTATTGATAAAATGGTGAATCCGCTATAAAGCGTAAAAAGGTTTAATTTAAGGAGACAAAAATGAAAGTAGCATTAGTAACAGGTGTGGCAGGCGGTATAGGGTTTGCTACTGCAGAGCTTTTTCTTAAAAATGGTGTTGCCGTAGTTGGTATGGACATAGCACCTACTATGAATAAGGAATTAAAGGGTGAATTTACATATTTTCAAGGGGATTTAAGTAATAAGGAATCAAGACAAAATTATGTTAAAGCTGCTATGGATAAGTACGGTAAAATAGATATTCTTGTAAACGTTGCGGGGGTTGCGCCAAAGGTTCGTAACGATATTCTCGAAATGACCGAAGAATCGTACGATTTTGTTATGAATATTAACACTAAAGGTACACTATTCTTAACACAAGCGGTTGCTAATATAATGAAAGACCAAAAATCAGGTAGTATTGTAAATATTTCTTCAATGTCGGCTTATACAAGCAGTACTTCGCGCGGTGAATATTGTATTTCAAAAGCAGGTGTGTCAATGATAACAAGCTTGTTTGCCGACCGACTTGCAGAGTATGGTATTATGGTTAATGAAATACGACCCGGTATAATTGCTACCGGTATGACCGAAAAGGTTAAGGCAAAATATGATGCACTTATAGACGGGGGACTACTTCCAATCAAGCGTTGGGGAAAACCCGAAGATATTGCAAATGCGGTGTGGACACTTTGTAACGGCTCTTTACCTTATGTTACAGGACAAGCTATTGATGTAGACGGTGGCTTCCATATCAGAAGATTATAGTTTGAGTAAAATCGCCCACAGCACAATTTTTTGTTCGGGGCAGTATTTTAATACGGCACCGCTCACGGCAAAACCGCACTGTGAACGATTTTCTTTCAAACTTTTTTAACTTAAGAAAGGTTAAAATAATGGAAATTTATAATTATGAATGTATTGTAATTGGTACGGGTGCTGCGGGTTATAATGCCGCTTGTCGCTTAAAGGAGTTTGGTGTAAATGTTGCCATTGTTACCGAGGGAGTGAACTGTGGTACATCACGAAATACAGGCTCGGATAAACAGACCTACTATAAGCTGGGACTTTCGGGCAATATCCCCGATTCTGTGCACAAAATGGCGCAAAATCTTTTCGACGGCGGATGTGTTGATGGTGATAATGCTCTTTGTGAAGCTGCCTTGTCAACACGTTGTTTTATGAACCTTTGCGAATCAGGTGTTCCGTTTCCGCATAACCGCTATGGTGAATATATTGGCTATAAGACCGACCACGACCCATATGAGAGAGCTACTTCGGCAGGTCCTTTAACTTCAAAATATATGACAGAGGTATTGCAAAAAAAGGCAGACAGCCTTAACGTTGAAGTATTCGATGGCTACTATGCTTTAAAAATTTTAAAAAGCGGTGAGCGAGTTTGTGGACTTATATGTATAAAAAATAAAGAGCTTGTGGCATTCCGCTGTGCCGATATTGTAATGGCCACGGGCGGTCCTGCGGGTATTTATGCCGATAGCGTATATCCTGAATGCCATCACGGCTCAACGGGGCTTGCAATAGATGCAGGTGCCAAAATGCAGAATCTTGCACTTTGGCAATATGGCTTGGCTTCTACTAAACCGCGTTGGAATGTTTCGGGCACCTATATGCAAGTGTTGCCACGTTTCGTATCAATAGATGAAAATGGCAATGAATATGATTTTTTGTGGGATTATTTTGAAGATAAATATCATGGGCTATCTCTTGTGTTTTTAAAGGGATATCAATGGCCATTCGACCCTAAAAAAGCAGAAAAGGGCTCGTCGTTAATTGATATGCTTGTCTACCGCGAATGTGTTGAAAAAGGGCGCAAAGTATTTCTTGATTTTACGAAAAATCCTTTTTCGATTGATTTCACAAAACTAACGGATGAAGCGTATGAATATTTAAGTCGTGCAGGTGCAACCTTTGGTACACCTATTGAACGCCTAGAGAAAATGAACGCACCGGCAATTGAGCTTTATAAAAGCAAAGGTGTCGACCTTTTTACCGAATATCTTCCAATAGCACTGTGTGCCCAACATAATAATGGCGGAATTGCGGTTGATATGTGGTGGCAAAGCTCTGTAAAGGGTCTTTTTGCGGTGGGTGAGTGTGCCGGCACACACGGCATTGCCCGTCCGGGCGGTTCGGCGCTTAATGCGGGGCAGGTAGGCTCGCTTCGTGCTGCACAGTATATTTCAAAACATCCAAACGAGCTTATTGATGAAAAGCTGTTTTATGAACTTGCCAATGGAATTAAATTAACGTTTGCCGACAATGCGTCAGACTGTATCAGTGCCGCGCAACGCCGTATGAGTGATAACGCAGCAGCAGTATGTGATATAGAAAAAATTAAAGCAACTCTTGAAATAACCCTTGCCGAGCTTAAAACTGTAACCGACCCGTTTGTTAAGGATATGCTTTTGACACAGGGAGCAGTGCTTAAGGCAATGTTGCAACCTAATAACGACCCTAAAAAAGTGCAAGAGATTCAGTATATAAACGGCGAATTTAGACTAAGCACAAGAGATGTGCGACCAATACCGCAAGATGATGCGTTTTTTGAAAATGTTTGGCGAAATTACCGTGCAAACAAAAATATTTATTAGAAAATATTTTAAAGTTAACGTTGATATAGGTGATATAAATGAGTTTTAATTTGGGATTATGCTCGGTTTCTTTTAGAAAAAATGCACCCGAAGAAATATTAAAAGCAATGAAATTGGTAGAGCTTTCTGTTATAGAATGGGGCAGTGACGTGCATTGCCCACCCGAGAAGGCAAAAGAAATTGCAAAACTTCAAAAGCAGTACGCAATTAACTGTTGCTCTTATGGTACATATTTTCGTTTGGGTGTTACACCAATTAGTGAGTTGGAAGAGTATATAAAAGCTGCAAAAACTCTTGGCGCCGATGTATTAAGGCTTTGGTGCGGCGATAAAAATAGTGAGGATTATTCCATAGAACAAAAAGAATTATTCTTTAGTGAGTGCAAAGCTGCTGCAAAAATTGCCGAAAGGCATAACGTAATACTTTGTATGGAATGTCATAACGGAACATATACGAATATTAAGGAAGCGACAATAGAACTTATGAAAAATGTAAATTCCAACCATTTTCGTATGTATTGGCAACCAAATCAGTTTAAAAGTGAAGAAGAAAATATCTTATATGCTAAGCTGATATCCGAATACACGGTTAACATTCACGTTTTTAATTGGAAGAATAAAGAAAAATATCCTTTACGGGATGCAAAGGATATTTGGAAGAGTTACTTAAACTGTTTTGATAACAATAAAAATTTACTTTTAGAATTTATGCCTGATGATAATATTGAATCCTTAAAAAGTGAAGCGGAAGCACTAAAGGAGATTGCAAAATGAATAAAATTTATTTGTGCGAAAATGAAAAAGATATAAGAAGAGTTTATTGCGATAAGGAACGCGTATACACCAAA
>JBGVDY010000017.1:0-3141 GCA_045119585.1 Acutalibacteraceae bacterium
AGAAGGCACTCCAGAAGAAGTGTTCGGAAATCCCCAAAGCCCAAGACTTAAAGACTTTTTAAGTAAAGTAATATAAAAAAACAGGATGGATATTTAATCCATCCTGTTTTTTTAGTTAATAGTGAAAAGTGAATAGTGAATAGTTAATGTGTGCCTTCGGCACGGATATAAATGTTTTGTAAAAATTTATTGACACATTGTAGGGCGTGGGCTCGCTCACGCCGATAATGTTTTATCTTAGCTGAGCGGCAGTACCAAGGCACTGCCCTACACACAATTAATAATGACACATCACTCGTTGTCATTTCGAACAGAAGTGAGAAATCTTTTTTTATTAAAGTGTTAAAACATTGAATTGATGAAATCTTTTAAACTTTTACCCGAAAATGATTCACTATCGCAAATATCAAAAAGTGTGTTCTTATCAAAATTCTTGTGATTAGAATAACGGTTTATTAAAAAATTTTGGAGTTCATCTATGCCTTTTAAAATTTCAATTTCATATTCTGTAGTTTTTCTATTACTAAACATAGAATTAAATTCTTTGCAAAAACTTTTAAATTCACAACCAAAATTTTCTAAAGTCATAATTTTGCCCAACTTAAACCAATAATTTAAAACAGCTATAGCATCAGATTCTTGTTCTTTGTGAATATTTTTAATATCATTTTCAAAATCATCTGATATATCATTCAAAATATCATATAGAAAAATATGACGTATATATCCCATTGCTTCTTCTATATCTTCTGCAAATAAAATTTGTTTACCTTCTAAAACCAAAGGCGCTTTTTGTGTGAAACGTGTAAAAATAAATATATCATTAGGCTTAGCAAAGGTAAGGTTTTGCATTTCGGTTGCGTGCGAGTTTTTCCAATTTGCGAAATCCTTGTAATCCATATTTAATACCCCTAAAATTAAAAAGTGCGCCCACCGAAGCAGACGCACAAAAAACGCAAACTCCGATAGTCGCCAAACTAACCGATTGTGAAAATGGCAATTGTGCAATTTTCAGCCAAACCGAGAGGAGTTTACATTTTTATAAAATGAAACTCTCAATTTGGCATAAAAAAACTACGCAATTATCCTATGGAAAACATACCCATTTTCACAAATATTCAGTTAGTTTGGCAAGTCTAAGTATAACACACAATTTTATAGATTGCAAGATATAAAAAAAGTTCACTTGTATAACAAGAGAACTTTTTTAAAATCAATTACGCATTACGAATTAACCCATTATGTATTCATCAATCGCTTTTGCGGCGGTTTTACCTGCACCCATTGCAAGAATTACAGTAGCCGCACCTGTTACAGCGTCACCGCCGGCATAAATACCTGTTCTTGAAGTAAGACCGTCTTCGTTCACTACAATTCCGCCCCATTTATTTACTTCTAGCCCTTCGGTTGTGGATTTAATAAGGGGATTAGGTGAAGTACCTATTGACATTATTACACAGTCGGCATCGACTGTAAATGCACTATCAGGCACTCTTACGGGGCGCGCTCTGCCCGATTCATCAGGCTCGGAAAGTTCCATTCTTTCACAAATTATGCCGTCTACCCAACCGTCTTTTTCTTTTATTTCAAGCGGATTTGTAAGGAATTTAAAAGCAATGCCTTCTTCCATAGCGTGCTCTACTTCTTCTCTACGAGCAGGCAATTCTTTTTCTGTACGGCGGTAAACCACAGTAACGTCTGCCCCAAGTCTTTTAGCAGTTCTTGCCGCATCCATAGCAACGTTACCGCCACCTACAACCACCGTCTTTTTAGTTTGCATAACAGGGGTTGCACTATCGTTTTTATAGGCTTTCATAAGGTTATTACGGGTCAAAAATTCGTTAGCCGAATAAACACCGTTTAAGGCTTCACCCTTAATACCCATAAAGCGCGGAAGACCTGCACCCGAGCCTATAAATACTGCTTCAAAGCCATTTTCAAAAAGTTCGTCAATAGTAATTGTTTTACCAATTACCACGTTAGTTTCTATCTTTACGCCTAAAGCTTCTAAGGTGTCTACTTCCTTTTGTACAACCGATTTCGGCAAACGGAATTCAGGTATACCGTAAACTAACACGCCACCCGCTAAGTGAAGCGCTTCAAATACAGTTACTTCATATCCCTTTTTAACCAAATCGCCTGCACACGCAAGTCCCGAAGGACCCGAGCCTACAACCGCAACCTTATGACCGTTGCTTTGTGGCTTTTCAATATTCTCCACTACGTGGGCATTATGCCAATCGGCAACAAAGCGTTCAAGTCTGCCAATTCCGACACTCTCACCCTTTATACCCCTTACGCATTTTGCTTCACATTGAGTTTCTTGCGGACACACTCTACCGCAAACTGCAGGAAGGCTTGACGACTGTGAAATAATTTGATAAGCTCCTTCAAAATCGCCTTCTTTTATTTTATCAATAAACTGTGGGATATGTATATTTACAGGGCAACCTGCAACACAAGGCATATTTTCACAAGATAAACAACGCATTGCTTCGTTTATAGCGGTTTCTTCGCTATATCCTAAAGCAACTTCATTAAAATTAGTAGAACGAATGCCTGCATCCTGTGTAGGCATTTCGTTTCTTTTAAGCGACATATTTGCAGGCATTACTTTACTCCCTTTTTGAACAAATTACAGTTTTCTTCATAAGCGTGGCGCTCAAAATCACGGTAAGCGGCGCTACGACTTATAGCTTCATCAAAATCAACTAAATAGCCGTCAAACTCGGGTCCGTCAACACAGGCAAACTTAGTTTCTCCGCCAACTGTAAGTCTACAACCACCGCACATACCTGTACCATCAATCATAACAGGATTCATAGAAACAGTAGTCTTTACACCAAACGGTTTTGCAGTAGCCACAACAAATTTCATCATAACAAGCGGACCAATTGTAAATATTTCATCATATTCGGTACCACTTTCAAGTGCTGCTTTCAAAGGCTCTGTTACAAGACCTTTTTGTCCGTAAGAGCCGTCATCAGTCATTATAGTAAGATTAGTGGAATAATCTTTAAACTCATCTTCCAAAATAACTAAATCCTTATTTCTAAAGCCTATTATTGAATCGACCACACAGCCTTGTTCCTTAAGCTTTTTAACAACAGGCAAAGCAATAGCGCAACCAACACCGCCACC
>JBGVDY010000018.1:0-5011 GCA_045119585.1 Acutalibacteraceae bacterium
TGTTAAAATTAGAAAATGGAAAGCCGGTTTTAACTGATGAACAAATTGAACTTGGCAGTCCGGTGTGTGTGATAGGTGGCATGTAAAATGAAAACGGCGTTCATTACGGGGTCTTCAAGGGGAATTGGCAGAGCCATAGCAATAAGGCTTGCAAAAGACGGATATAAAATCATAGTTCACGGAGCAGGTAATATCAAAAAGGCAGAGGAAACTGCTGAAATAATCAGAGCTAATGGTGGTTTAGCAAATGTTATTATCAGCGATTTAACTGATTTAGAAAAAACCAAAGAGCTTTGCGAAAAGGTAAAGAATGTAGATGTGCTTGTTTTAAATGCATCATTGCAATATCGCACACCTTGGCAGAAAATTACAACTGATTCCTGCTATGAGCAACTAAATTGTAATTTCGTATCAAGTATGATGCTTATTCAAGCGGTGGTTGATAATATGAAAAAGAATAAGTGGGGCAGAATAGTAACAATAGGCTCTGTTCAAGAGGAAAAACCACATCCCGATATGCTTGTTTATTCAGCGTCCAAAGCAGCACAGACGAATATGATCAAATCACTGTCATTACAGCTTGCAAAGCACGGAATTACAGTTAATAATGTGGCTCCAGGTGTTATATATACCGACAGAAATATTGAAGCACTTTCAGATAAAGAATATGCCCAAAAAGTGACCGACAGTATTCCCATTGGCTTTTATGGCGAGCCTGAAGATTGCGCAGGTATTGTTAGCCTTTTATGCTCTGAAGAAGGTAGATATATCGTAGGACAAAATATTTTTGTTGATGGCGGAAAGAGTATTCAGTAAAAACGTGTACCATAGCAGTTTAGACTTTTGGTTAATCCTTTCGGGTTTTTCTTATACCAAAAAAGGCGAAAGTGTCAATACACTTTCGCCTTTTTATAACGTTTACAATATTAATGCTTCCAATCAACCGCTTTACGAGCGCTGGTTTTACCTTCGGGTTTAATTTCACCCGCTTTTGTAAGTGAAACCTTAGTAAGAAATGGACCTACAAGCTCATATATTAGTACCGAGAATAAAGTGATATTCGCAACAATTGCACCTTCTGCACCCAATGTTTCTGCCTTAAGCGCCATTCCTAAAGCAACACCGGCCTGTGGGAAAAGGGTTATACCTAAATACTTTATAATATTTTTGTCACACTTTACTGCCTGTGAGCTAAATCTTGCACCGAAATATTTACCAAAGCAACGGAATATAATATATACAATACCAATTAACACAACAACTGCATCGCTAAATACTGATAATTCCAATTCGCTGCCACTTATAACAAAGAAAAGTATAAATAGTGGTGTTGTCCAACGGTCAATACGGTCCATAAGTTCTTCTGAGAAATCGCATATATTGCAGAACACTGTACCAAGCATCATACAAACAAGCAATGAAGAAAAACCAATATGTATTCCACCAATTTCAAATTTCAACATAGAGAGTGCTACTGTTAAAAATACAAAGGTAACCGACATTGAAAGACGTTTTGAACGTGAATGGAAAAATCTTTCGAAATAGTTGAAAAGAAATCCCATTAGTGCACCTAATACTAAAGATAGGATTACTTCTAAAACAGGTTCTAGTATTATTGAAATTAAGCTAACTTCACCCGCCATAAGTGCTCTCGCTATACCAAAAGATACCGCAAAAAGTACAAGACCAACCGCATCATCGAGAGCAACTATTGGGAGCAAGATATCGGTAACCGGACCTTTAGCCTTATACTGCTTTACTACCATCAAGGTAGCAGCCGGTGCAGTAGCTGATGCAACAGCACCCAATATTATAGCACTTGGTAACGGCAACTTGTCAGGTATTATAAAGTGAAGACCTATAAGCGCCGCATCTACCATCAAGGTTGTAGCTACCGCCTGTACAATACCTATTACCGTAGCTTGCTTACCTGTTTTTTTAAGCTGTGAAAGGCGGAACTCATTACCTATTAAAAAAGCAATAAATCCAAGCGCCGTTTCTGAAAGCAGGCTATAAGTTTTAATATTTTCCATACTTATAAAGCCTAAGCCTTCTATTCCCAGAGCACCTAAACAGTACGGTCCTATAAGAATACCCGCAACAAGATATGCCGTCACGGCAGGAAGCTTTACAAGTTTTGCTACACGGGATAACATCAACCCCGCAAACAGAGCAATTGACAAACTTAAAAGAATATTCATATTATCACCAATTTTTCAAACTACAATATATTATACTCCCATCTAGTTGTAAATACAAGCAATTTCGCTTAAAAAAAGTTTTATTTATAAACAAAAATTCACTAAACAAATGATAATAATTTATACATATTTTTTAAAAAAAGTATTGACAAATTTTGGTTTGAGTGATATCATATCCTAGTAGTTAGCGTATGCTAATTTATTTTATGCTCGTCGGTTAGTCTAAACTAACCGCAATTAACTTCAAGGTGATGGCAATGGATTTAACAAAAGCAGAAGAAGGCAAAGAATATATTATTAAAAGTATTCAAACCGATGATGAAGAGCTTGATTCCTTTCTCTTCTCTTTAGGTTGCTATTCTGGCGAGCCTATCACACTAGTATCTCGTAAACAAACGGGTTATGTTGTATCTATTAAAGATAGTAGATATAATATTGACAACCAATTAGCGGAAGCTATTATTGTTGAATAAATTCACGGCTGGAAACAGCCGCTAGTTTTTGGATTTCAGTTAGCATAAGGTAACTGAAACAGTGTGCAATATTTAGGAGGAACAAATTTTATGAGAATTGCTTTAGCAGGCAACCCCAATAGTGGTAAAACCACAATGTACAACGCGCTTACAGGTTCCAATGAAAAGGTTGGTAACTGGGCAGGTGTTACGGTAGACAAAAAAGAACATAGCATTAAAAAAAGTATTTTTTCTCATAGTGAAGAACTTATTGCAGTAGACCTTCCCGGTGCTTACTCAATGTCCCCCTTCACAAGTGAAGAAAGTATTACAAGCAGTTATGTAAAAAACGAAAATCCTGATGTTATTGTTAACATCGTAGACGGCACCAATTTAAGCCGTAGCCTTTTCTTCACAACCCAGCTTTTAGAGCTTCAAATTCCGGTTGTGGTAGCGGTAAATAAATCAGACGTTAACAAGAAAAAGAAAACTATAATCGACGTTAAAGCTTTAAGCGAAAAGCTTGGTTGCCCTGTTATTGAAACTGTATCTACTTCAGCAGAAGGATTAAGTGCAGTAATAAAAGCTGCTGTTGAAGCTACAGGTAAAATTCAAAAAGCACCCTATATTCAAGAAGATATAGACCTTACCGATAAAAAAGCGGTACAAAATGCGGACAGAAAGCGATTTAGCTTTGTAAACCAAATTGTAGCAGAGGTTGAAACACGTAAGGTGCTTACAAAGGATAAAAACTTCGGTGATAAGATTGATGCTATTCTCACAAACAGGTGGCTTGGTATTCCCATTTTTGCGGTTGTAATGTTCCTTGTTTTCCAAATTTCACAAACCTGGCTTGGGGCTTGGATTGCTGAAGGTTATGAATTTTCTAACGGAACCACTATCCCCGGTCTTGTAACTCTTATTGAAATGTTCCAAGAATATATTGGCGGACTTCTTACAAACGCAAATCCACTTCTATACGCATTGTTGGTTGACGGTGTTATAGGCGGTGTTGGTGCCGTTGTTGGTTTCTTGCCACTTGTTATGGTAATGTACTTCCTTATAGCTTTACTTGAAGACTGTGGTTATATGTCACGTGTTTCTGTAGTACTTGACCCCATTTTCAAAAAGGTTGGTCTTTCGGGTAAATCTGTTATCCCCTTTGTTATCGGTATAGGTTGTGCTATTCCCGGTGTTATGGCAAGCCGTACAATCCGCAACGAGCGTGAGCGCCGTGCTACCGCAATGTTGGCACCGTTTATGCCTTGCGGCGCTAAGATTCCTGTAATTGCATTGTTTGCAGGCGCATTCTTTAATAATGCAGGTTGGGTAAGCGCTACTATGTACCTTTCAGGTATTATAATTATCTTCCTTAGTGCATTACTTATCAACAAAATCACTGCACATAAAGTTAAGAAATCATTTTTCATCATCGAACTTCCCGAATATAAAATACCTTCTTTCTGGGGTGCATTTAAATCAATGTGCTCACGTGGTTGGTCTTACATAGTAAAAGCGGCTACAATTATTCTTCTTTGTAATACCGCAGTTCAGATTATGCAAACCTTTGACTGGAGCTTTAAGGAAGCTACCACTGCCGATAGCTCAATTCTTGCTTCAATTGCAGGTCCGTTCGCATACCTTATCTTCCCCGTTGTAGGCGTACTTTCTTGGCAATTGGCAGCAGCCGCTATTACAGGCTTTATTGCAAAGGAAAACGTTGTAGGTACTTTAGCGGTTTGCTTTGCGATTACAAACTTTATTGACACCGAAGAATTAGCATTGGTTGGCGGCGCTAATGAAGTTGCTACCGCTATGGGTCTTACAACCGTTTCCGCGCTTGCTTACCTTATGTTCAATCTATTTACTCCGCCATGCTTTGCAGCAATTGGCGCCATGAATGCCGAAATGAAGAGTGCTAAATGGCTCTGGGGTGCTATAGGTTTCCAACTTGGCATTGGCTTTACAGTAGGTTATCTTGTAAATACTATAGGTACCCTTATTGTTGATGCTTCTGAGCTTCACATTGGTAGCGCCATTTACGGTGGTATTGCAGTTATTGCATTTGCAGCAATTCTTGTTTCCCTTTGTATTAATTCCGACCGCAAACTCAAAGCAGAACTCGCACTTAAAACTCAAAAAGAAAAGGTTAATGCTTAATTATGGAAAATTATATTATAATCGGTGTGCTTTTAGTTATTGTTGCCGCCGCTATAGGTTATATTGTAAAAGCTAAAAAGAGTGGTCAAAAATGCATCGGATGTCCCTCTGGCTCTATCTGTTCTAAAAAAGGCGGTAGTTCTTCCTGTTGTTGCTGCAACCAAGAGCATGACTAAATCCTTTCTATCCATAGATTTA
>JBGVDY010000019.1:0-3224 GCA_045119585.1 Acutalibacteraceae bacterium
CGCAGGCATCATTGATACTGCTTCAAAGGCATTAGAGGCTACAGGTGTTAAGCTTGTTGCAGGTAGAAGTGAATTGCAGATTATCGGTGCAGTTTTATCCGGTAAAATTTTATCTCCCGAAATTTTGGAAGCTGCAAAAGATATAAGCTTCAATTTCTTTGGTATAAGTCTTACCGAAACCCCAAAATTCTCACTTGATATTTTCAACAGTTGGGACAAAACTTGGATTATGCCACTTTTGGCATTTGCTTGTCAAATGGTTTCAAGCCTTTTCTCTATGAAACTTCAAAAGAAGACTAACCCCGACGCACCCAGCATGACAGGTATGCTTGTTACTATGCCTTTAATGTCTTTATTTATTGGCTTTAGTTTGCCCTGCGGTGTAACGTTCTATTGGGCTTGTTCTTCACTAATAGGCGGATTTTTACAAATCGCAGTACAACAATTCTACGGTCCACAAAAAATGCTTGCTAAAGAGCGTGCAAAAGAACTCTCAAAGCAGTGCGATTTCGAATTGGGACAAATTGAAAAATTAGGTAACAACTAATAAGTAAGGAGGATATTCCCTTGATTAAGGAAGCTATCGGCTATGGCGACAGTATTGAACAAGCCAAAGAAGATGCCGTTTTAAAATTAAACGCAAAAGCAGATGACGATATACAGTTTGATGTTTTAGCAACCCCTAAGAAAAAGGTTTTAGGTCTTTTCGGCGGTAGCAAGGCCGAGGTTAAAGCATTTATTGAATTGCCCGACCCCGTAAAAAAGAAACCCCAAAAGAACGATAAAAAAGAAACTCAAAAACCTAAAAAAGCAAATAAAAAAGAAGAAACCATTTCTAAAAAACCAGTAGAAAATACTGACACTAAATTTGTAAATGAAGAAGATTTACCTGAAGGTTCTAAAGCATTAAATGCTGTTAGATACTTAAAACCCATTTTAGAAAGCTTAGGTTGCACCGATTTAAAGGTTAAGGTGGCTGAAAAAGAAAATCACGCTTTAATCGAGTTTAGTGGTAACGGTCTTGGTGCTATTATCGGTCACCGTGGTGAAACTCTTGATGCATTACAGTATTTAGCAGGTCTTGCCGCCAATAACTGTGGCGGATATTATAAGGTTTCTCTTAATATTGGCGACTACCGTCAGAGAAGAGAAAAAACTCTTGTAAGCCTTGCAAACCGCATTTGCGAGCAGGTTAAAGCTACCGGCAAATGCCGTACACTTGAACCTATGAATCCATATGAACGCAGAATTATTCATACAGCAGTTCAAGGCATAGAAGGTGTAACATCTGCCTCCTTTGGTGAAGGTAGTGACAGACGCGTTGTAATTGGTCCTGAAGGAGCCGAGCTTAAGCCCCTTCGTCAAAGACGTGGCAACGATAACCGCCGTTCACGCGGTCGACGCCCAAACAATAGTAACTCTGTTACATCTGCTCCTGCAAGAGAACCTAAAAAGGATACCGATATCCCGCTTTACGGAAAAATAAATTAATAAATTAAATCACTGTGGATTTAAATTTTCTACAGTGATTTTTTTCGTGTAATTACAATTGACAATATACTACTAAATGGTATATAATAATTATATTATCTGTGCAATTTATTTTTTAACTATATAGATATACCAAAAAGGGTATACTAACATTAATCATCTACGACTGGAGGGACTATTTTGGAGAAGTTTGTCATTTCCGGCGGAACACCTTTAAAAGGTAAGGTCCGTATAAGTGGCGCTAAAAATGCTGCTGTTGCAATTCTTCCCGCAGTCATGCTATCAGACAGTCCTTGCATTATTGAAAACATCCCCAATATTTCGGACGTAAAGAGTATTCTTTACGCTATGGAAAAATTGGGTGCTAGTATAAAGAATATTGATAAATCTACCGTTGAAATTGACCCTAAGAACATTAACTCCTTTGTTGTCACAAAGGAAATGGCAGAGGGCATGCGTGCTTCAAGCTATTTCTTAGGCGCGTTACTTGGTAGAATGAACAAAGCTCGCGTAGCACCTCCCGGTGGCTGTGACTTTGGTGTTCGCCCTATTGACCAACATATTAAAGGCTTTGAAGCTTTAGGCGCTAAGATTACCCTTGAAAACGGTCTTGTAGAAGCTAACGCTAAAGAGCTTAACGGTGCATCCATTTACCTTGACGTTGTTTCTGTTGGCGCTACAATTAACATTATGCTTGCCGCAGTAAAGGCTAAAGGTCTTACAGTAATTGAAAATGCCGCAAGGGAACCGCATATTGTTGACCTTGCAAACTTTTTAAACACTATGGGCGCTAATATTATGGGTGCAGGTACCAACATCATTAAAATCCGCGGTGTAGACACTTTAAATGGTACAAGCTATAGCATTATACCCGACCAAATAGAAGCCGGTACTTATATGGCAGCTGCCGTAGCTACTAAAGGCGACGTGCTTATTGATAACGTAACACCTAAGCACCTTGAATCCATTATTGCAAAGCTTCGCGAATGCGGTGCCGAAATTACCGAATACGATGAAGCTGTACGTGTTGTTTGCAACTCTCGCCCCAAAAAATGCAATGTTAAAACTATGCCACACCCCGGATTTCCTACCGATATGCAACCCCAAATTGCAACAGTTTTAAGTCTTTGCGATGGCGAAAGCGTTGTTACCGAAGGTGTTTGGGATAACCGTTTTAGATATGTTGAGCAGTTAACTCTTATGGGCGCTAATATTTTGGTGGACGGTAAAAGAGCTGTTATAACCGGCGTAGATGCTTTAAAGCCCGCTTTGGTAAAGGCGGTTGACTTGCGCGCAGGTGCGGCTATGCTTATTGCCGGTCTTGCTACCGTTGGTGAAACCGAGATTATTGAAATTGAGCGTATAGACCGCGGTTATGAAGAAGTTGTAGAAAAACTCACAGCTTTGGGCGCTAACATTAAGCGCGTTATATAATAAAAATAAAAACTTAAAAGCATTAATAGACAGGCCAACTAAGTTGACCTGTTTTTTATAGAAAAGGAAAGTATAAATGTCAAAAATTTCTCCCCTTTACAGTAGTTCAAGCGGAAATAGTACATATATAGGCACTAAAAACGGCGGTATACTAATAGATGCGGGCGCTTCCTTTAAAGGTATAAACGAAAAGCTTTTAGCGCTTGATACCACCGCAAAAGAGATTTTGGCCGTTGCAGTAACACACGAGCATATAGACCATATAAAAGGTCTTAAAACATTTTTGTAAAATTCGGGTG
>JBGVDY010000020.1:0-4464 GCA_045119585.1 Acutalibacteraceae bacterium
ATAAAGCGCAGAATATGTTGTCTTTAATCTTGTTGAAGAACTAAGAGAATCGGCAACATTTTGAGCATATTGATGCCAAAGCTTTTCGGGGTTTAATACATTGTAATTCTTATAAAAATATGTATCCTGACCTACTGAAATATAACCCGAAGCGTATTTTTTCGCACCACCAACAATTGACTCGGTAGGAGTAAACCAACCTTGATTATAGGCGTATTTAGAGCCATTTTTGAGTATATCCTTATCGGTAGTACCGCTAGCGTTAAAATTAAAGAAATTATAAACCTTTTTGTCTTTATATTCGGCTTTGCCGTTAGTAAAGGCGGTTCCTTTGGTGCCTTGCTCTTGAATAATGGTAGAAGCTAACACATAAGCATTAACGCCCGCTGTTTTTGCGGCATATCTTATTGCGCTTGCATATTTTTTGTTGTAATATTTATCTTTTTTATTGGTTATTTTAGCATCGAGGAAAGTGCCGTCTACGATGGATTCAATGCCGTCGGTAGTTTGTGAATCGCCATCGTACGACTGTTGCATATAAACATAAATATCGTTTGCATTAAGAAAATTGCGCGGGTCCATATAATATGCGATAACCTTTTTTTCGGCACCGTAGCGACCACCGTCTGTTTTAATAAATTTATTGGTGGACCAATTAAAACATCCTTCACGCATAGAACGCCAAGAGTTATAACTTGTGTCTACAAGCTTACGAAATTCGGTGTCTTGTGCCGCTACTGCTTCGGTGAAGGTATTTGGTACATTATCTGCAACAAATTTCCAATTAGGGTATATTGCATGTAAAAGCATTAAATCTTTGTGATAGCTTTCAGGAAAAGCAGAGAGCTTTTTTTTGAAAGCAGTATCAATGGTATACTTTTTAACAGTAATTAAATCTTCCCGCACATAGCCTGTTACTGTTTTGGAATCTTTAGTATACGAAACGTTGTACCAAGTATATATAACCTGTTTTTCTTTTCCGTTTTTATCGGTTACTGTTTTTGTTGCGCCGTTAGCATCCTTGACACTATCAAGTACGTTTACAGTTAACTTAGTAACCTTTGCAACAACATCGGAAACGGTAGTTGCTTTTTCACGAATATTGACTCCATTGCCAGATATGTATCCAATTTTATAGCTTTCAGCAGAAACGGTGAACGCGGTAAAGGGGATAACACCTAATATTAAAATAAAGGTTAATAAAAATGCAGTAAGCTTTTTAACTTTTTTCAAATATAATACCTCCTATTTTATGACTTTATAACCTGCCTGTTCTACAGCAGATATTAAAGTTTCTTTAACATCCTTTGTAGATTTAACGATAGCGCTACCGCTTTGGTGGCTTACGTCGGCACTAATAACACCATCGGTTCCTTCTAAAACGCTTTTAACGCGAGCTTCACAGTGGGGACACATCATACCTTCGATTTTAAGTGTTGTAGTAATATCCATTTTTGGTTTCTCCTTATGCTTGATTTTTCGGTCTTTTTTATTGTTGTGTACTTTAAAGAAATTTAGTCTTAACGCGTTTGTAACAACGCAGAATGAAGAAAGACTCATAGCGGCGGCGCCAAACATTGGGTTTAATTGCCAACCGAAAATATTTATAAACACACCCGCTGCTAAGGGGATACCTATACAGTTGTATATAAATGCCCAAAACAGATTTTGATGTATTATTCTAAGTGTTGCGCGTGATAATCTTATAGCGGCGCTAACATCTAAAAGATTGCTTTTCATAAGTACGGTGTCTGCCGCATCTATGGCGACGTCGGTGCCGGTACCTATTGCTATGCCAACATCTGCGCTTGTAAGTGCGGGGGCATCGTTAATGCCGTCGCCAACCATTGCAACAACGTCGTTTTGCTTAAGTGTTTTTACAATTTCTGCTTTGCCGTTTGGTAAAACTTCGGCATAAACTTTACTAATTCCAACTTTATTTGCCAATGCATTAGCAGTACGAAGATTGTCGCCACTTATCATTATAACAGAAATACCTAAGTTTTTCAACTCTTTAACCGCATCTGCACTGTCATGCTTTAGGGTATCTGCTACTGCGATAATGCCCAAAAAGCTTTGGTCTAACGAAAAGAATAGGGGAGTTTTGCCTTCGTCAGCAAGAGTTTGTGCGGCTTTCAGAGCGTTTTCAGGGATGCACTTTCCAATAAATCCTGAATTACCGCCTTTAAGTATTTTGTTATCAAGTGTAGCCGAAAGTCCGTGACCTGCTTCGGCGTTAAAATTTGTAGTTTCAAGTAATGTAATTTTGGTTTCGTCACCTTTGTTTACAATTGCTTTAGCTAAAGGGTGTTCACTATGTTTTTCAAGTGAGTAGGCAAAGGTTAAAAGCTCGGTTTTAGATATATTATTGGGTATAATATCAGTGACTGTAGGTATTCCTATAGTTATAGTTCCTGTTTTATCAAGTGCTATGGCGGTTACTTTGCCTAACCTTTCCAGTGCGGTTGCATTTTTAAATAAAATGCCGTTTTTTGCGCCTTTGCCACTGCCTACCATTATTGCAACAGGGGTTGCAAGACCTAATGCACACGGGCAACTTATAACCAAAACCGAAATGGCACGGGCAAGTGAATAACCAAAACTTTGTCCCAAAATAAGCCATACCGCAAGGGTAATTAAAGCGATACTTATAACAACAGGTACAAATACACCCGATACCTTATCTGCAATTTTAGCAATAGGCGCTTTTGTTGCGGCAGCTTCGCTTACTGTTTTAATAATTTGCGCTATAGCGGTATCTTCGCCAACCTTTAACGCCTTACATTTTAAGAAGCCTGAACGGTTTATTGTGCCGCCTGAAACAGTGCTGTTTACAGTTTTTTCAACAGGTATGCTTTCACCGTTTAGCATTGATTCATCCACTGCGCTAAAGCCTTCGATAACTATGCCGTCTACCGCTATACTTTCACCCGGTTTTACTGTAAAAATATCACCTATAACAATTTCTTCTAAAGGAATTATTATTTCGGCATTGTTTCTTATAACGGTTGCGGTTTTGGGGGTTAAATCCATAAGGCTTTTAAGTGCGTTAGTGGTTTTACCCTTTGCGCGTGCTTCAAGCATTTTACCTAATGTTATAAGGGCTAAAATCATAGCAGATGATTCAAAATACAAATCGTGCAAATATTCAGCACGATTTGTTTTTATTATTAAAACAAGCATTACACTACTGTAAATAAAACCCGAAAGAGAACCTAATGCTACAAGCGTATCCATATTAGGCGCTTTGTTTTTAATACCTAAAAAGCCGTTTATAAAAAACTTTTTATTTATTACCATTACAATAACAGTTAAAGCGAACTGAATAAAAGCGATTATAACAGGGCTGTTGCTAAAAAAATGCGGTAGGGGTAGGTGCCACATTGTGTGTCCCATAGAAATATACATAAGTACTGCTAAAAAACACAAGGAAGCAATAAGCCGACGCTTCAATTTTGGGGTTTCAGTATCCTTTAAAACGGATTTAGTGTCGGGGTTTGCTACCACGCTATATCCTGCTTTTTCTACTGCGTTTATAATATCACTGTCACTGGCTTTTCCAATAACTGTCATAGAGTTTGTAAGCAAATTAACTGTGCAATTTTCCACACTAGGCAGTGCTGATACTGCCTTTTCTACCCTTGCACTGCAAGCGGCACAGCTCATACCTTTTATACCGTAATTACGCATAGTTTCACCCCTGAAGTTTTATTAATAAAATTATACTTCTAAAAAAAATTAATGTCAACAAGCAAATACCACCAATCACTAACCGAAAAAGTTTTTCAACATAATATATATTGTAGTACATTTAGTGATTAAAATAAATGTCTTTAGGCAACAATATTATCGGAGTGTGAAAGAAATATGAAAAAAAAACGCGGTGAAATTTATTACGCAGATTTAAGCCCTGTAATCGGCTCTGAGCAAGGCGGAGTTCGACCTGTACTTATAATTCAAAATGATATAGGCAACCGTTACAGCCCTACGGTTATTGCTGCGGCAATTACAAGTCAATGCTACAAAACAAAGCTTCCTACACATATTTCGGTAGAAGCTAATAACTGTGGACTTGCAAAAAATTCCATTGTTTTGCTGGAGCAAGTAAGGACAATCGATAAAAAACGCCTTAAAGAAAGAATGGGTGTTTTAGATACTGCCGATATGGGGAAAGTGGACAAGGCGCTCGGCGTGAGCTTTGGGCTTGGATGAATTTGTAATATTTCCCTTATAAAAGCAGAAAATCAAAATTTAAAAGGTAGTTGCATAAGCGTCGTACACATAAGGACAGTACAGCAAGATACGAAAACACCCGTAGTTTTAAAAAACTACGGGTGTTTTTAATATTCTCTTTCTTTGTTAGTCAAGTTGTGCTATAATACAACTACCGATAAATAAGAATTTGCGGAGGCTGTAGCATGGATGAAAAGGATAAAATAATAGAAGACTTAAAGAAAAGAATAG
>JBGVDY010000021.1:0-2087 GCA_045119585.1 Acutalibacteraceae bacterium
AAAGCAGTTGTGGTTGCTACAGGTATTGCTACTGAAAACGGTAAAACATCTCTTATTAGTGAGCAAATTGGAACAAAACGCTTACCGATTGAATCTGAACTTGATGCCATTGGTAAATTTGTTAACATTTCAATACTTGTTGTTTGTATTTTAGTTTTTGTAATAAGTTTATTAAGAAATTTATCTTCTACCGAACCTTTTGCAGTAAATTTCTTTTCAATAATTTTAAATTCTATAACGTTGGCAGTTGCTACAATGCCTAAAAGTCTTCCTGCTATTGCTACAATAGTTATTGCAATAGGTATGGGAAGAATCCTTAATGATAAAATTATTATTAAGGAAAGCAATGCTTTTGAAACTATAGGTAAAACCAATGTAATTATAGCAGATAAAACAGGTGTTTTTACTCATAAGAATATGGAACTTTCTTCGGTTTTTGACGGTAAAACGTTGGTTGATTTGGAAACTGATACATTAACTGAAAATGCCTCGATTATTTTAAGACTTGGTGCTGTTTGTTCAACACTCCAAAATGATGCTACTGAAGAAGCGATTAAAAAAGCCTGTCTTCATTATAATTCACTTACTAATACCGACCTTGTAAATCTTATGCCCAAAATAGGAGAAATTCCTTTTGATTCGACAAGAAAATCAATGTCGGTTATAACAATGTTAAATGAGCGTCCGTTTGCTATTGTAAAAGGTGCACCGGAAATTATTGTTCCTAAATGTGATAATTGCGACAAGGAACAAATACTAAAATTAAATCAAACGTTGGCGGAAGATGCATATCGTATTGTTTGTATTGCTATGAAGCCTTTAGATGAGATTCCTGCTAATCCGCAAGCCGATGAAATAGAACAAAACCTTAATTTCTTGGGTCTTCTCATATTGACTGAGCCTATTAGAAAAAGCGTTATTGATGAAATTGAAATTTGTAAAAAAGCAAATATAAAAACTGTAATGGTGACAGGCGATAACTTCTATACTGCTAAGGCAATTGCTTCAAAAATCGGACTTTTAAAGGATGAAAGTGAAGCAATTACAGGTGCAGAGATTAGAGAAATGTCAGATGAAGAATTATCTGCTAATATTGATAAATACTGTGTTTTTGCGCGTGTTTCTCCTGAAGACAAACTTCGTATAGTTAAGGCTTGGCAAGCGTGTAAGGCAATAGTAACCGTTACGGGTAATAGTTTAAGTGATACCGAAAGCTTAGCCGCAGCCGATGTTGGATGTGCTTTAGGACAACATGGTACCGACGTTGCAAAAGGTAATGCGGATATTATTATTCCGAAGAATAATTTTGGCTCGGTTGTTACTGCAATTAAAGAAAGTCGCGGATTTTTCAGTAATATTAAAAAGACACTTTACTATTTATGTAGTTGTAATTTTGCGGAGCTTATAGCAGTATTTTTAGGTGTGTGCATTTTTAAAACGCCTTTGGTTTCTGCGGCTGGGTTATTACTTATAAATCTTTTGGCTGACTGTGCGCCTGCAATTTCATTTAGTATGGAAAAGGCGGAAAATTCGGTTATGCGTAAAAAGTCTTTTGAAAAGCTAAGAAGAATTTTAGATATAAAATCACTCTCGGCATTGACTGTTCAAAGTATATTTATTGCAACTTTAACGTTACTTTCTTATACAATAGGAAACTTTTATTATATAGATATTGCATCGACAATGGCTTTTGCTACATTAGGTATAGCACAGGGGCTTCATTGTTTTAATAATAAGCTTGAGGGAACAATATTTACAAAAGAATTGTTCTCCAACACTTTTATGAATAAATCGGTTTTTGCTGTTGTATTTATAATAATGTTCCTTGTATTCACTCCGATAGGATTTATTTTTGGATTAACAATTTTAAGCTTCACACAATTTATTATTGCTTTAGGTTTTGCAATTTTAATATTACCGTTTAGTGAATTGTTAAAATATTTGAAAAAGAAAATATAGAAAATGCCATCATCCCAATTGGAATGATGGCATTTTTTAGTTTTGTCTGTGACAAAGTTAACCCCCTGTTCTACAGGGGGCAAAAAATAGCTTATAGCGAGGAGTAAAGTAGACAAGAAAAAAGCTCC
>JBGVDY010000022.1:0-3839 GCA_045119585.1 Acutalibacteraceae bacterium
CCTGATATTGCAATGGGTGTTGATAAGTCGCTTGAGCTTAAAGACGGTGTTGAGGATACTTATAATCTTCACGGTGCAGGCGACCAGGGTATGATGTTCGGTTACGCTTGTGATGAAACCGAAGAGCTTATGCCTTTGGCAATATCTTTAGCGCACAAAATGGCAAAGCGCCTTACCGACGTTAGAAAATCCGGCGAGTTGGATTACCTTAACCCCGACGGAAAAACTCAAGTAACAGTTGAATATGAAAACGGTTTACCAAAGCGAGTAGATGCTGTTGTTGTTTCGAGTCAGCATACTGCCGATGTTTCTTTAGAAACCTTACGTAAGGATATTTTAGAAAAGGTTATTAAGCCTATTATTCCAAGTGAATTATTTGATGAAAACACCAATATTTTCATTAACCCCACAGGCCGTTTCGTTGTTGGTGGACCACAGGGTGATACAGGTCTTACCGGCAGAAAAATTATTGTTGATACATACGGCGGTTATGCCCGTCACGGCGGCGGTGCATTTTCGGGTAAGGACCCGACTAAGGTTGACAGAAGCGCTGCTTATGCTGCAAGATACGTTGCTAAAAATATTGTAGCGGCAGGACTTGCAAAAAAATGCGAAATTCAGCTAGCTTACGCTATCGGCGTTGCAAAGCCTGTGTCAATTATGGTTGATACCTTCTCGACAGGTAAGTATAGCGATGAAGAAATTTCTAATGCAGTTAATAAGGTATTTGATTTAAGACCTTCAGCTATTATCGATACTCTAAACCTTCGCAGACCTATTTACAAGCAGGTTGCAGCATACGGTCACGTAGGTAGAACTGATATAGATTTACCTTGGGAAAAGACCGATAAAGTAGATGCTTTAAAGGCTGCTTTATAAGCTGAAAAAAATATTGAAAATTTAATACAATTATGGTAAAATAAGGGTACAAAGGATTACTATATCTTTTGTATCTTTATTCTTTTACGGAGGTGTTCATTTTATGAAGAAAATTATGTCGGTGCTTCTAATCATTTGCCTATGCGTTACGGTTACGCCTTTTAGTATTTTAAATCTTACTGCAAACGCTGCAACTCGTGGTCAATTTGTTTATAAAGTTGTTAACGGCGAAGCTGTTATAACCGATATTGATGAGTCTGCATATGAAGAAAATAATCCGTATGAATTTACAATTGTTCCGGGTGCCTTTGGAGATAAAGGCATTGATGTTGTTGCTGAAATTGCGGATAATGCTTTTGCTGATTCTGATAGGCTTCAAAGTGTAACACTTTTTGGCATTAAAAAGGTTGGCAAAGATGCTTTTGCAAATTGTCCAAAGCTTGAAACAGTTGTTGTTTACAATCCAAATTGTGAATTTGTGTCATGTAGTGGGTTAAACGCTAATCAAACAATTTATGGTTTTAAAGATTCTACCGCCGAAACACTTGCAAAAAATATTGGCGCAAAGTTTGTAGAAGTTAAAAAAGCTCACCTTCATGTTTACGATGGTAAAACTTGTGGGGGAGTTACTGCCTGTGTTGAATGTGGCGCAAAAGGTCCTAAGAGAGGACATAACACTTTGGAATGCTATGATTATTGTATGGATTGCGGTAAGAAAATTCAAGAAGGCAAGCACGGATTCTTTGTTACAACCAAAAAAGCCACCTTTGAAAAGAACGGTAGCATTGAAGGAGATTGTTGTTGGTGCCCCGAGCAATATAAGAAAACTATCAAACGTGTAAAGAGTGTTAAACTTTCAACTACTACTTATAAATACAACGGCAAGGTTAAAAAGCCTTCGGTTACTGTAAAGGATTCTGCGGGCAAAAAGCTTAAAAACGGTAAGGATTATAAAGTTACTTATGCTAAAGGTCGCAAAAATGTAGGCACCTATAAAGTTACTGTTACTCTTAAAGGCAATTATGCGGGTAAGAAGGTTTTAAGTTTTAAAATTAATCCCCCGAAAACTAAAATTTCTAAAACTACAGCCGGTAAAAAGAAATTAACGGTTACAGTTTCTAAAAAGAAAACCCAAATAAGCGGTTATCAAATTGAGCGTTCAACCTCTAAAAGCTTTAAGAATGCTAAAAAAATAACCCTTAAGGGTTATAAGGCTGCTAAATACACAATTAATGGTCTAAAAGCTAAAAAGACCTACTATGTTCGTGTTCGTACATACAAAACGGTTGGCGGTAAGAAATATTATTCCGCTTGGTCGAGCTATAAAGCTAAGAAAACAAAATAAGTTTTGAAAAACACTTGACAAACGCGTAAAATTGTGTATAATTGATATGACAACAAAGTAGTACGCATTGCGTCCTCACCCTCAGATTTTGTTTAAAAGGGTTAATAAGGTTCCAAATTTTACTCTTTGGTATTCTTATGCGTGGGCGTTTTTGCGTCCACGCTTTTGTATTGTTTTAATCTTTTTCGGAGGTGTATTCACATCAGCAGTAAAGAACTTGAAGTAAACGAAGGTATTAAATTTAAGGAAGTTCGCGTTATTTCGAACGATGGCTCACAGATTGGTATTATCCCTGTAGAAAAGGCTTTGGAAGCCGCTTACGCTAAGGATTTAGACTTAGTGTGCATATCTCCAAACGCCCAACCGCCTGTTTGTAAGATTATGGATTATGGTAAATTCCGTTTCGAGCAAACAAAGCGTGAGAAAGAAGCCAAGAAAAACCAAAAGGTTGTTGAAGTAAAGGAAATTCGCTTAGGTCTTAGTATCGACGTGCACGATTTTGAAACCAAAGGTAAGCAAGCTATTAAATTTTTAAATGCAGGTAACAAGGTAAAGGTTTCTATCCGTTTCCGTGGTCGTGAGCTCGGCCATCCTGAAATCGGTCTTGATAATATGAACCGCTTTGCCGAATACTGCAGCGAGCATTCTTCGGTTGAAAAAGCTGCTAAGATGGAAGGACGTAATATGCTTATGTTCCTTGCTCCGAAATCGGGAAAATAATGTAAGTTAAAACAGGAGGAATTAGCTATGCCTAAAATTAAAACACACAGTGGCGCAAAGAAGCGCTTCAAACTCACAAAAAACGGTAATGTTAAACGTGCTCATGCTTTTAAGTCGCACATCCTTAACAAGAAAACCACAAAGCGTAAGAGAAATCTTCGCAAGACAGTTGTTGCAGACGTAACAAATACCGCAACAATCAAGAAATTAATTCCTTATAAATAAGGAAAGACTTTAAAGGAGGAAAAGTAAATGGCACGTATTAAAGGTGCGTTAGCAACACGCAAAAGAAGAAATAAAGTATTAAAGCTTGCTAAAGGTTACTTTGGCGCTAAATCTAAGCTTTTTAAAACCGCTAAAGAAGCAGTTATGAAATCCGGCAACTATGCCTACATTGGCAGAAGACTTAAAAAGCGCGACTTCCGTCGTCTTTGGATTACCCGTATTTCTGCAGCTTGCAAAATGAACGATATGAACTATTCTTCATTCATCAACGGTCTTAACAAAGCAGGTATTGAAATCAACCGCAAGATGTTAGCTGACCTTGCAGTTAATGATGCAAAAGGTTTTGCAACACTTGTAAAGGCTGCTAAAAAAGCTCTTGAAAAGTAAAATTTTTCGCCCGAGTGAAAACTCTCTCGGGCGACTTTTTCATTTTTAAAGAAGGTGAAAAAATGAAAAACTTTAAGATTATTACCAGTAAAGATAACTCTATTATAAAGCTTACAGCAAGTTTGCAATGTTCTTCTAATGCCCGTAAAGAGCATAATTTGTTTGTACTCGAAGGGCTTCGCATTTGTGATGATGCGGTAACTTGTGGCGTTATTTTTGAAAGCCTTATTGTAAGCGAAACTGCTTTTAATAAGTATGCAAATACTATTGAAAACTTAAGTAA
>JBGVDY010000023.1:0-7205 GCA_045119585.1 Acutalibacteraceae bacterium
ATAAGGACTAACAGTATTGCAAAAACCGAGCGTTTTTAACCCTTAATAATAATTTTTTTAAATTTTAAAATTTATGGTTGACAAGTAATGTTCTATTTGATATAATACTTCAGTACCTTAAATCAAATATAGATTTGCGAGTGTGCTGGAATAGGCAGACAGGCACGTTTGAGGGGCGTGTGTCAACGACGTATGGGTTCAAGTCCCATCACTCGCACCAGAAAATCCAAAGCAGACCTTTAGGTTTGGTTTGGATTTTTTCTTTATGTATATGTGATGGGACTTGAAGTCTAAGAGGGCTGCGAATGTTAAGAAAAACAGTTCGGTGAACTGTTTTTTAATGAGCAGGTGCGCCGACGGGTACCGAATGCGATAGCATTGGGTCGTCAAGCAGGGAAGATTTGCAAAGCAAAGCTTCGTCCCATCACTCGCACCAGTCGAGAACCTCGACACGCAATTCGCGCAATTGATATTCTTCTTTTTTATAGTTTTTACCTCGCGTTATGAGCTTGGTTATAAATACCAGAACCAAAGAACTGACTTTTTAGTCAGTTCTTTTCTTTTTATTTTGATTAGGGACTTGAACCTTCGGTTCTTCACTCTTGCGGTGCCCCAAAATCGTGCTCGCTTGGAGCGCGGCCCGCTTTTTTTACTCTTTTTCGGTTAGTTGCTAAGGCTTTTTTCATCTCCTTTATTAAAGATTTTTGCGATAAAAATCCTCGTACTTAGACTGTAAGCGCGAGAATATGTATTCAAGTTGATTTGCTTGGTGTGGATGTGATATAATTATTAAAACAACATTTTTATGCTTAATAAATCTTATAATCCACGAATCGCAGACAAATTCCACCAATGATGTGTTGAAAACCATGTCTCTTTGTTGGAGAATATAAATACAAAAACAACAAAGGAGTGTATAGCATGGAAAAGAAAACTATGGGTTCATTCATGGCAGCACTAAGAAAAGCAAACGGATTAACCCAACAACAGGTTGCAGACAAGTTAAATGTATCAAATAAAACTGTCAGCAAATGGGAATGTAATGAAGGTTATCCTGAAATATCTATGCTACCTGTGATTGCCGAATTATATTCAGTTTCTGTCGACGAACTTTTGCGTGGAGAAAAAATGGCAAAAGCATTCGATGAAGAAAAAACAAATGTTAAAAGTACTGAAAGAATTAAATTTTTAATTGAGAAAGCAATTGTTAAATTCACAAACAACTCTATTGTTTCAATTGTTCTTAGCAGTGTAGCTCTTATAATGGCTTACATAATCTGTGATATTATTTACAATTACAATGTGTTATGGTTTGGTTATGCAATTATATTAATTATGTGCGCTGTTTCAATAGCTGTTTCACTGATTGCTTTTAACAATTTTATTTCCGTATTACGCAGTGAATATATTACCGAAAAGGAAATAGTAGAGAAAAATACACAGAAATGCATAAAGTATATTACCTGTATCACATTTTTGATAATAGTAACATTAGAAGGTCTTATACTTGATGTTCTTATGGATGCACCTTCTTTTCTTTTTGTAGCATTGCCGGCAACATCTGTTATTGGTTGTGTAATTGCGTATTTTGTACGTTCGTTTTTATATAAAAAGTTCCACATTGCAGAAGAAGGGCTTTCGCCCGAACAAAAATATTATCGCAGAAAACACATTAAAATTACTACAATTATTCTCGTTATTGTTATTTCAGTTTCCTTTCTTTTACCTTTTATTTTTGCATGGCATGAAACTTCGACACACACAATTTATAGTTTTCCAGACGGTGTAGGCTATCAATACGACAGCGAAGAAGAAGCTGAAAGAGAATACTACAAACTAAAGGGTTACGTAACCGGAGAAAAAACATTATACAACATTACTTATGAGGATTATTCTGCTGAAACAGAGGAATACATTTTATATGTTGTTCCATTGCAGGACAAATTCGAGTACAACAAAGGCGGTTACAATAAAATTTCAACAGAACTTAAGGACGAAGAGATATTATATTTTAAAACCTCTGAAGAAGCAGAGAAATTCAAGAATAAAAATGTTCTTGATGACGAAAATGAATATACCGCGGCGCAGAGAAATTTGATTTTTGATGATGAAACTCTTTCAGTAAGTTATCAAGTACAGAACGGAAGTATTCTTAGCAGTGTTTATGACATCCTTCCTGCATTCATAATAATTGGTTCATGTGTGTTTATTTTTGTATTTATTGTTTCTGTTGATAGTTATTTAAAAAAGAAAAAAAGTCTCAATTAATTTAATTTTTTTAGCTGCTGCCACATTTGTGGGGGCAGTTTTTTATACTTAAATTAAAAACAATCCCTTATGAACACTCGCACCAGTCGAGAACCTCGACACGCAATTCGCGCAATTGATATTCTTCTTTTTTTATAGTTTTTACCTCGCGTTATAACTTGACTAACCTTGACATTAGCGCTTTAGTGTGTTAAAATTGAGTATCACTATTTAAGGGGTTTTTTATGGAACGCGAAAAATTGGGAAGCCGTTTAGGCTTTATATTGCTTAGTGCAGGTTGCGCCATTGGCGTAGGTAACGTTTGGAAGTTTCCGTGGATGGCAGGACAATATGGCGGTGGCGCCTTTGTTTTAATTTACTTATTGTTTTTGGTTATCTTAGGTCTTCCTGTTATGGTTGTAGAGTTTTCACTTGGTCGTGCAAGTCAGGCAAGCCCTGTAAAGCTTTATCAAAAGCTCGAAAAACCGGGTCAAAAATGGCATTTACACGGTTATGTTGCTCTTGTGGCAAACTTCCTTTTAATGATGTTCTACACATCGGTTACAGGTTGGATTTTTTACTACTTTATAAGCTTTTTGTCCGGAAAAATGACCGGCATCACTAATGAGGCTTCGGGTCAACTTTTCGGCGCTATGCTATCTTCACCTGCTATAACCGTTGGCTTTATGGCTGTAGTTGTTGTATTAGGCTTTTTGATTTTATCATTTGGCCTACAAAAGGGCGTTGAACGTATTACAAAATATATGATGGTAGCGCTTTTACTGCTTATGATAGTTTTGGCCATTAATAGCTTTACCTTAAGCGGTGCGGCAGAAGGTCTTACTTTCTACCTGAAGCCTGATTTATCTAAAATCAACGGCAACGTTATAGTTGCTGCTATGAACCAAGCTTTCTTTACACTTAGTCTTGGTATTGGTTCTATGGCAATTTTCGGTAGCTATATTGGTAAAGAACGTTCACTTTTAGGTGAAAGTATTAACATTTTAGTATTAGATACCTTTGTTGCAGTTACTGCAGGTCTTATTATATTCCCTGCTTGCTTTACCTTTAACGTTGAGCCCGGTGCAGGTCCAAGCCTTTTGTTTGTTGCTATGGCTAACGTGTTCAACAATATGGCAGGCGGCAGATGGTGGGGTGCCTTATTCTTCTTGTTTATGGTATTTGCTGCATTCTCTACCATTCTTGCAGTATTTGAAAATATTCTTGCTTGTATGCGTGAAATCACCGGGTGGGGCAGAAAGAAAGCCTGCCTTATTTGCGGTGCGGCATTGCTTGTTCTTTCCGCTCCTTGTGCATTAGGCTTTAACCTACTTTCAGGCTTTGTTCCTTTTGCAAGCGGTTCATCAGTTCTTGATTTGGAAGACTTTATTGTTTCATATTGTTGCTTGCCTTTGGGTGCGCTTTGTTACGTGCTTTTCTGCGTTACTAAAAAGGGTTGGGGCTTTGATAAATTTATTGAAGAAGCTAATGCAGGTAAGGGTCTAAAACTCGGCAAATGGATTCGCCCTTATATGACATACGTACTACCGATAATTATAATCGCTATATTTGTTATTGGTGTTTTCACTTTCCCATTCGCTGATAACTTCACAATCTGGGGCGCTTTAAAATCACTTTTTTAGCGCAAATCAATTAGGAGAATAAAATTATGGGACTTTTTGGAAATAAAAACACAGGCGTTTCTTTATCAAAACGCCAACAGTTAGAAGCTAAATTTCAGTCCGCCAGAACCGATTTACTTTTAATTGTTGCATTTACTGTTATAAACATTATATTGCTTGTTACCGGCAGTGAAAGTTACTTTGTGTTTTCTGCATTTATTCCGTATTCAATAGCATTTCTTGGTATGACGCTTTGCGGAAAATTTCCAACCGAATACTATGAAGATGCAGAAGGTGTTTTCTACATAGATGAAAGTGCTTTTGTTGTATTTATAGCTATTTCGGTTGTACTGACGTTGCTTTATCTTCTTTGTTGGTACATGTCTAAAAACTTTAAATCGGGTTGGATTATATTTGGATTAGTTATGATTTCTATCGATACCGCAGCGTTGCTTTTAGGTAGTTCTGAAGCATCATCTATTATTGATATACTTTTCCACGTTTGGATGATAGTTACCATGGCTCAAGGTCTTTTAGCAAACAAAAAGTTAAAAGAATTACCTGAAGAGCCTGAAGAACCCGTTGCATTTGATAATGAGTTTATTCAGGATACAGATACACCTAAGGAAGAGCCTGCTCCGAAGCTTAATGACCAAGATATTGAAGAATAATAAAAAAGAGAGACGTTTCAAAACGAAACGGTCTCTCTTTTTTTGTGCTACGATACCCTATAATGACCAATAATATCATCGCGGGATTCTAAAATGTCTTCTTCGTAATACTTTTGATAAGGGTTGGCGTGGTGTATAACAAATGGCACACCGTTTTTATTTCTTTTATCCGACACAATGCCGACGTGCTTTTTAAAAACAATAATATCTCCACCTTGCCATTCGGCAATTTTGGTTATATCGTTAGTAAGAGTAATCGCTGTGTCGCCAAAGTATACGTTAAGGTTTCTAACACGCCTAAAGTCGATATTTTTATCTACTGTTTCAATATTGTATTTATCACGGTTTGCGCGAATATGTTTGTCTACTAACTCCATTAAATCGTAGCCCGCACCTCTAAGCCCGTTAGCTACAACATCGGTACACACACCGTATTGGTCGTTTGGGTAGCCTGTATTGTAATATTTACTTTCGTATTTTGGTTTTTTGGCAATATATTTTCTAACGTTTTCCAAAATATCGGTTTGGTCGTCTATGCCGTCGTTATCTTTATCGACCCGACTTGTATAGGTTTCAATATTAAAGTCTTTATTAGTGTATTTTTTGTGAGGCAAATAATTAAATTCATATAAAAAATAAAGGGTAACCGATAAAATAACAATTAATAAGGTACAAAGTGTGATAACTTTTTTGGATTTTTCGTTTTTCACAAAAACCGCCCCTTTAATTCTTATTAAAGTCTTCTAAAATTAATCCTTCATTTTTTTCAAGCGCCCAGTTGATATTCCATTCACTTGTGAAAATAAGAATATTGTTGCCCTTAAAGTCTTGAACCCATTTTGTATCTGACGTAAGGTTAAGCTTTTTAATATCAATATCCTTATTTTTAACCCAACGGATATATGAGTATGGCAAGTCGTTACGAATAACGTCAACGTTATACTCATTCTTAAGTCGGTGTTCTAATACTTCAAACTGAAGCACACCAACAACGCCTACTATAACACGTTCCATACCTGAGTTAGGTTCGTGGAAAATCTGAATAGCACCTTCTTGTGCTATCTGCTCAACACCTTTTACAAACTGCTTTCGTTTAAGGCTGTCTTTTTGCTCAATCATTGAAAAATGTTCAGGTGCGAAGGTTGGTATGCCTTCAAACTGCACCTTCATTTTAGGTGAGCATACAGTATCACCTATGGAGTAGATACCAGGGTCAAAAACGCCGATAATATCGCCTGCGTAGGCTTCGTTTATAATTTGTCTTTCTTCGGCCATCATTTGTTGTGGCTGTGAAAGGCGAATAGTTTTGCCTTGCTGTACGTGGAAGTAGTCTGCGCCACGCTCGAATTTGCCTGAGCAAATACGGAAAAACGTAATACGGTCACGGTGGTTTTTATTCATATTTGCTTGTATTTTAAAAGCAAAAGCCGAAAAGTTTTCATCAAATGGAGAAACTTCCTTATCGCCCGAAATTCTTGGAAGTGGGGAAGTGGTCATTTTAAGGAAGTTCTCTAAAAACGGTTCTACACCGAAGTTAGTAAGCGCAGAGCCAAAGAACACAGGGGTAAGCTCACCCTTGCGTACCTTTTCTAAATCAAACTCGTAGCTTGCGCCATCCAAAAGCTCAATTTGGTCAACAAGCTCAGCGCGTTGGTATTGACCGATAAGCTCATCCATTTTTTCTATATCGGTAATATCACAGGGTGTGGGTTTTATTTTATCCTGACCTCTATGCATATCCGAGAAGGATAAAATCTCACGCTTGTCACGATCAAAGACACCCTTAAAGCTTACACCGCAACCAATAGGCCAGTTTACAGGATAGGTACCGATTCCGAATTCCTTTTCTAATTGGTCTAATAGTTCAAATGGGTCACGTGCTTCACGGTCTAACTTATTTATAAATGTAAAAATCGGAATATGACGCATTGCGCAAACCTTAAAAAGCTTACGGGTTTGTGCTTCTATACCTTTTGCCGCGTCAATAACCATTACTACGCTGTCTGCCGCCATAAGGGTTCGGTAGGTGTCTTCCGAGAAGTCCTGGTGACCGGGGGTATCAAGTATATTTATACAATATCCGTCATATTCAAACTGCATTACAGAAGAAGTTATTGAAATACCACGTTGTTTTTCAAGCTCCATCCAGTCACTTACTGCGTGCTTTGCAGTTGCCTTGCCTTTAACCGAACCTGCTGTCTGTATAGCACCGCCGTAAAGCAAGAATTTTTCTGTTAAGGTTGTTTTACCTGCGTCAGGGTGGGAGATAATAGCAAAAGTACGTCTTCTGCTTATTTCTTTTTGTAATTCTGTCACGAAAATTCTCCTATAAAATTAATTAACTTATTTCAACTGATATATATTACCACATTAGTTTTGTTTTAGCAATAAAAATTTGTAAAACCTCATAATTATAGCAAAAAATGCTTGACTATGAGGGTTTTGTATGCTATAATACCCTTACCTCTTTATGGGTTCTTTTTTTTTGCAATAAGAACCTGTTTGTCAAAGGTACAATATATCGCATTGTGCTTTTCGTTAGTCCGCAAAATGTGGGGTAACGAGGCGGTATTTGCTTTGACCGAGGGAGGCGTTTACTTTTACAAGAGTAAAAGCGAAAAATATTTCCGTAAAGCGGGAGGTGCCGTTATGAGAGTTAAAATCA
>JBGVDY010000024.1:0-1470 GCA_045119585.1 Acutalibacteraceae bacterium
GTGTTATATCAAAATATTTTGACATCATGCTATCAAGTGAAGTGATTTTATGTGGTTGACTTTCAACCTCTATTATATCTGCTTCATCTGCTTTTTTCTCTTCTACACCAAAATTATTATCAGGCTTTGCGCAACCCGAAAAAGATAAAATTAATATCATCACAATAATTAGTGAAATTGGTTTTAAAAACTTCATTTTAATACTCCAAAAAATAATATATTATAATTTTATATTTATAAACTAAAAATGTCAATAAAATCATATATCCTTTATACAGAAATTCAAAAAGCATTTAATTTCTTCTAAAACGGAATCTGTATCGGTTAAAAAACTAAGTCCGTGTCCTGCTTGTTCAGATAAGAAAATACGGCAATTATCTTTGCAATTAGAAAAAGCGGCTTGGCTCATTTCAAAGGGAACAAAATTGTCCTTTTTGCCATGAATAAATAATATAGGAAGCGATGTATTCTTAACCGCATCAACAGTACTTTTGTTGCGAATAGAGAATCCACCTATCATCTTGCACGCGCAGTCTAAAAAAGGAACAAAAAATGTTGCGTTTATTTTATATGCATCCTTACCTACTTTAACAATAATTTCTTCAGGTGACGTAAAACCACAATCAGCAATAACACCCATATCATTTTTAGGCAAATTATGGTTTAGCGACAATAAAACTGTGGTAGCACCCATAGAAATACCTGTAATTATTAATTGTTTTGGTGAAAATTCGCGATTTATAAATTCAGTCCAAGTCACAACATCGCGACTTTCTTTAACACCAAACGTAATAAGTTTGCCTTCGCTTTTTCCGTGAGAACGTTGGTCAGGCATAAAAACGTTAAAGCCCATATCATAATACATTTCAACCGCACAAGAAAAATCGTGTGTAGCATTTGAACGGTAACCATGAAATAAAAAGACGGTACACGTACTATTATTGTCGTAATATCTGCCCGCAAGGGTTAAACCATCAAAGCTTTTAGTATAACACCATTTATATGGTGTATTTTTAATAAAATTTTCGCCACGCTTTAAAAGAGCACTGTAAGGTTTTAACGCTTCTTCAATTGTATTATCAATAGTTTTAACTTTTTTAGGATTTAATCGAACAAACGCAACAAAAAAGAAATAAAGAATTATTCCAATTAAAAGTAAAACTAAAAGAAAAAATGCTAAAAGGAAATACAAATTATATCACCAAGTTATTTCTTAGTTTTTTTGAACACTATTACAGACCTGTTTGGCAAATAACAGTTAAAGCCAATCCAACCATCGGGCGTTTTATATGCTTTATATTTATAATCATTTTGTACACGTGAATAACCACCAAAAACGCCATCGTCGCTGGATAAAATAGGTTTATAATAACCTTCTTTTTCTACAGGAACAAAATAACCGTCAAATGATTTTTCGGGATGGAAATTAAAGACAAAGGCCAAATCCCCCTTAGTGTACATAATAATTTT
>JBGVDY010000025.1:0-1942 GCA_045119585.1 Acutalibacteraceae bacterium
GCTTTTTTCTACAAAGTAATAATATTTACCACTTATTTTCTTAAGACCTAAAGTGCGGTATCCGGTATCTTTATTAAGATAATATTTTTTACTGCCAACGGTAAGCCAACCGGTTTTCATAACACCGTTTTTATCAAAATAACGGTAGTTTTTAGAAAACTTTTTCCAACCCGAATTATATGCATATCCTGCGCTATTACTTTCAACAAAGTAATAATATTTACCACTTATTTTCTTAAGACCTAAAGTGCGGTATCCGGTACTTGTATTTAAATAATACTTTTTACCGCTAACGGTAAGCCAACCGGTTTTCATAACTCCATATTTATCGAAATACCGATAATTGTAACTGCCATTCGAAAAAGTATATTTTTTCCAAGCACCGCTTGTTTTTCCACGGTTATAAATAACGCCGTTCGTATTTATTCCATAATACTTACCACCAATTTTAACGGGGCTAAAATTATCGTCCTTACCCCTAACCATTATACCGGTATTAGTATCAAAATATCTTTCATATCCGTCAGCTTTTTTAAAGCCAGTGTACATTACACCGTTTGTATCAAAGTAACGTACGTTGCCGCCTTTAATTGGTTCGTATTTATAGATATAAGAACCTAATTTAAAGCTATAGGTAGCCGCATTAACAAGACCGCCGGTGAAAATATAATACTTTTTACCATCTATAGTATAAACGCCTTCTGTAACACCATTTTCGGTAATGTAGTACTTATAATTTTTAACCTTTGTACCATCGCCACCCGCAAGCGCTACAAGACCGCGCAACTCGTTACTGCCTTTATAGATTTTAATTTTATCTTGTGATACGTTGGCACGAAAATCTTGAGTTTCGTCACCTACTAAATATACAGGACCATATTTAGAAGCATTCTTACAAGCAGTATAATATATCCTATATTCGCTATTTTCGTAGCCTTTATTACTATTTAAGGCATAGGAATATTTAGGAGTAACTGCCGCTAAAAATTCTTCCGTTGTGGAAGTAGTAGTCGCATGGTGACTAAGCTTTAAAATATCGGCATCAAGGGTATTTGTGCCCCTGTATTCTTCAACTAAAGCGGCTTCTTCTTCCTTTTCAATATCGCCTGCAGTCAGAAAAGAAGTTTCACCACAAACAAATTTTATTACAAGCGAGCGGTTGTTAATATAATGATCTAACTGCGCCCTATCGTCATCAGGTGTAACAGATGATACAGGACCTATAACCGAAGCAGTAGCATTACCAACCAAAAAGGTTTCCCCAACTGTGAGATACTCTACTATTACATCAGGGTTGTTACTATCGGCATATCGTTTTAATTTATTAAGCTTACTTTCAGTAGAAGCATCATAGGGAGTAAGTGATGCATCCGGTAGATAAAGCTTGTTAATTTTAATTTCGCTATTTGCCACTCCCAAAAGGCCATCAGAATGGTCGTAGTGGAGGTGTGATATCAAAACGTCTAATTCGGTAATTCCGTAGAAATTAAGTTTATCAATCAACTCATTAGAATTTTCTTCAACACCTGTATCAATAAGCAACCATTTACCATTTGATTCTAAAAGACTTGCATCGCCTTCTTTGGTCAAATAAATTCCGTAAATATTCATATTAACTTCCGAAGTATTTGCTGATACATTTAAGGCAAATACCGAAACTACGGTTAATACGCTAAGAATCAAACAAGTTAATCTTTTAAATATTTTTTTCAAAATGTATTACTCCGTTTCTTCGTGATTATGGTTTACTTTAAAACCACCCTCAAAACCGTTTTCTATACTCGGAATTCGAATAGTATCTATAGCATCTAAAATACTTTTACTTTTTGCAACCTGCTCTTCAAGGGTAGGCTCTTCTGCCTCAATTAATTTCCATTTTTTAATCAAAATTTCGCCCTCAGGGTAAACGTTACCGTCTTTTTTCTTTGATTTTACTATCAAA
>JBGVDY010000026.1:0-8242 GCA_045119585.1 Acutalibacteraceae bacterium
AAGGCGTAAACACCACTTGTGTTTCTACCTTTACAAGAAACGGTGAAGCAATTTCTATTGGCGAAAAGGTAACATTTGGCGATTATGGCGCAAATGTTGTTCTTTCCCCTGCTGCTAACTATAAGTTCGCTGATAATGTAAGCGTAACTATGGGCGGTAAAGTGTTTACCGTAAGTTTAAGAATAGGTATGGGCATAGTTGTAAAATCTGCCGATGACCTTTGGCATATTGATTGCGACCATATTTACGGCGATTACCAATACGACACTACTACACACTGGAAATCCTGCTCTAATTGTGGCGATAATTCCAATATAGACAGCCATACCTTCTCGGAAACTAATGTAGCAGGAAACACAGTATACACCTGTACAAGCTGTGGTTATGAAAAAACCACAAAGAACAAGGTTGATGGTTTCTTCTATGCAGATGTAACCGGCGGTGTTCAGATTACCGCTTATGATGGAACACAAACCAATTTAATCGTTCCGTCAACTCTTGGTGGAAAAACCGTTGTCAGCATAGGCGATTATGCGTTTGTTAAGTATGCTAACAAGACAAGCTTTACAAGTATTACACTTCCGTCAACCGTAACTTCTATAGGTAAAGGCGCATTTAACGGATGTACCGCATTAGCAAGTGTGAACATTCCCGCAGGCGTTAAGCGTATTGAAGCAGAAACGTTTTTAGGCTGTGGTCAAGTTACCAATATTACCATTCCCTACGGTGTTAATTTCATAGGCGCAAATGCATTTCAAGGCTGTGGTATTTATTCTATAATTCTTCCTTGTAGTATAAAAACAATAAAAGGAAGCGCGTTCCGTAGCTGTGATAATCTTGGAAGTATTGAGATTCCGGATTCTGTAACAGAGCTTGGCAATGCGTTCTTAAGCTGTTCTTCGCTTAAATCGGTTGTTATTGGTAGTGGTGTTACCACAATCGCCCAAGGCACATTTGACGGTTGTACCGCACTTGAAACCATTACCCTTCCTGCATCCCTTACCAAAATTGATAAGTATAACTTTGATGCGGGCTGTGTTGTTACAGTAAATTATAGAGGTAGTGAAACTCAGTTTAATGCAATCAATATTACAACCAATACCGATATTACTTCCGCAACCAAGAACTACAACTTCGCTGAAAAATCCGACCTTGGTCAGCATAAATATATTGTTGCTCAAACCGTTGCACCTACCTGTTTAAAAGATGGCTTTACACTTAATATGTGCGAAGGCTGCGGCGATGCTTTCAAGAGTGATATTCAAAGTGCAACCGGTGAACACGAGTTCAACAGCGGTGTGGTTACAATTCCTGCTACATGTAAGGAAGGCGGAATAAAAACCTATCTTTGCAAACTTTGCGGCGAAGCCGAAACCGAGGATATTCCCGAAAAGAGCCATAGCTATAAAACTTACACAACTAAGGCAACTCTTTCCAAAAACGGTAAGGTAGAAAGCAAATGTACCGCGTGTGGATATGTTAAATCAACATCAAAGATTTATTACCCCAAGAAAATAAAGCTTTCTACAACATCCTATACTTACAACGGCAAAACCAAAAAGCCTTCTGTTAAGGTTACCGATTCAAAGGGCAAAACAATTTCATCCAAGTACTATACAGTATCCCGTCCATCAAGCAGTAAGAAGGTAGGAACCTATACTATTAAGGTTAAGTTTAAGACTAAGTATACAGGTACCGCTAAGGTTACATATAAAATCAATCCCGGTAAGACAAGCGTAAGTAAGCTTAGCGCCGCTAAAAAGAGCCTTAAAGTAACAATTAAGAAAAAGTCAACACAGGTTACAGGCTATCAGATACAGTATTCAACCAGCAAGAGCTTTAAGTCTAAGTATACAAAGTCAAAGACAGTTAAGAGCTATAAGACAACTTCTAATACTCTTAAAAGTCTAAAAGCAAAGAAAACTTACTATGTAAGAGTTCGTACTTACAAGACAGTAAGCGGTAAGAAATATTATTCAGCTTGGTCTTCTTATAAGACTAAAAAAACCAAATAAAGCGTAAAATAAATGGCGGCGGAGTGATAACCACTCCGCTGTTTTTAATGGAATATCTTTATTGCATAGGCAAAGTCAATGTGCTATACTACAAATTGAGGTGACGGCAATGATTTTTTATTATATAAGACACGGGGACCCTATATACGACCCCGATTCGTTAACACCGCTTGGTAGCCGACAGGCAGAGGCGGTAGCAAAAAGGCTTGCGGTACACGGACTTGATAAAATATACAGTTCAACATCTAACCGCGCTATTATGACCGCTACACCCACCTGTGAAATATTAAAAAAGAAGCCCGAGCTTTTGGATTTTGCTAACGAAAATCACGCTTGGCGGGAATTGACCGTTGAAAGAGAAGATGGCTGCGGTATGACATGGCTATTCCAAAGCAAAAAGATGCTTAACTTTTTAAACGATAAGGAAATAAGAGATTTGGGGGATAGTTGGTACACTCACCCCGAATTACAAAAATACAATTACGAAAAAGGCATTAACCGTATTTACGATGAATCCGACAAGTTTTTTGCAAGTCTTGGATACGAGCATATTCGCCATACGGGAAAATATAAGGCGGTAAGGCCTAACGACCAAAGGATTGCTTTATTTGCGCACCAAGGCTTTGGGCTTGCGTTTTTAAGCTGTTTGTTGGATATACCGTATCCAATGTTTTGCACCCATTTTGATATGTGCCATACAGGAGTAACGGTTATCGAGTTTGCGGAAAATGATGGGTACTCTGTGCCTAAGATTTTAACACTATCATCCGAAGCGCACATATACCGTGAAGGATTGCCTACTAAATATAATAACGAAGTGTATTTTTAAAAGAATTTTATACTAGTTAATAATATGGAACAAAATCCACTCGCATAGCGAGTGGATTTTGTTATCTGTTCAAATACCATATGGCAAAAGTTAAATACGTGGCAAAGCTTACCCATACTAAATACGGGATTTGCAAAAATGCGGCGGCTTTATCTATTTTGTAGTATTTTATTATGGTTCTTATAATAAGGTACAAAAGCAGTAAAATCCAAACGGATGCGAATAGAAACGCCCTAAGGTTAAAGAAAATTATACTCCAAAAGAAATTAACAATAAGACTTAAACCGTAAGTAAAAAGCGCCGAATTTATTTGGGATTTGGGAGCGGTTTTGTTAAGATAAATTATTGCCGCGCTAATACCCATAAGGATGAATAAAACAGTCCACACCACAGGGAACAACCACGATGGTGGTGAGAGAGACGGTCTTACAATATCGTTATAAAGACCCATACTGTTTCGGGTAAAAAACGCCGAAAGCCCACCTACCGCTAAAGATATAAAAATAGAAACCGCAAACACTTTAATTTTTTCTTTCATAATATCACCCCTTAAATTATATAAATAAAATTTTGTAAATATGTTTTATAAAAATGGCTACAATATTTTTAAGGAGTGATATAAATGATAGAACAAGATACTATAAAACTGCTTCGCGAATGTGATGCAGGGGTAAAAATGGGTATATCGTCTATTGACGATGTAATTGATTACGTGAAAAGCGATAAATTAAAGTCGGCGCTTAATGCTTGCAAGGATGAACACAGTGAGCTTAATACCCAAATTGAGGAATTGCTTGAGCGGTATCACGATGACGGCAAGGAGCCAAATCCCATAGCAAAAGGAATGTCCTGGATGAAAACCAATATGAAGCTTATGGTGAATGAATCTGACTCTACTATCGCAGGTCTTATGACTGATGGCTGTAATATGGGTGTAAAATCGCTCAATAAATATCTTAACGAGTATGCCGCAGCGGATGAAAGGTCAAAGGATATATGTAAACGCCTTATTCACTTAGAAGAAAAACTCACCGCCCAAATGCGCGACTACCTATAAAATCGGTTGACACAAATCACCTAAAACAGTATAATTGGTTTAGGTGATATTATGATACTTGAAAGAATAGGTAATATAATGGAAGGTCAAGACGGCGCTATTTGGAATGATTTATTGTTCCGTTTTAATCACGCAGGTAAATGCGCGGTTTACGACCTTGCAAAAATGAGAGCGGGCGATTCTAACGAGTTGTGCATTTTTACGTTGGATAAAATGGACGTTATAATGCCGCACAGTAACTCGGTGTTTTTTGGAAAACAATTTTATGCCGAAGGTGACGAGTTTCCGCTTCTTTATACAAACGTGTATAACAATTATTCAAAATGTGACAACCGTCGAATAGGAGTTTGTTGCGCTTACCGTATTAAAAGAAATGGCGATAACTTTATCGGTGAGTTGGTGCAGGTTATAGAAATCGGCTTTACAGAAAACGATAAACTTTGGTGTTCGCCTGAAAAGAACGATACTCGACCTTATGGTAATTTTGTGGCAGATATAAAAACGGGTATCTATTACGGTTTCGTTATGCGTGATAGCGATAGAACTACAAAATATTTTTCCTTTAAACTACCCCTTGCTGCCGACGGTGAATTTGATGCTACGCTGGGTGCTAATAGGGTAGTGCTTAATGAAGAGAATATTATAGATTCCTTCGACTGCGAATATCATCGCTTTATTCAGGGTGCTTGCGTGAGTGACGGCAAGATTTACTCGCTCGAAGGCTTTGGTCACGATAAGGTAAATATACCTGCAATTAGAATTATAAATCCCGAAACTAAAACCCAAGAATTTTTTAAAGCTTTTGAAAATTTTGAAAGTCCTACTGAACCCGAGCTTATTGATTTTTGGAACGGTATATGCTATTATGCCGATAACCCCGGAAATTTATATATAATTAAAGAGTTTTAAAATAAACACGCCATCTCAAACGAGATGGCGTGTTTTTATATACCTAATAATTTTTCTGCATTTTTGTGGGTTATCTTTTCCCAGTCGGCGTGGGATATTTCGAGTGTATTTAAAAGTTTTAGCTCCATTTCAGCTGTGTGCCAAGGAGTATCTGTACCAAAAAGGATTTTATCGGCACCGTGGGCTTCGATAATCTTTTGAGCGTAGTATCTTGGCAAGGTTCCGTAACCGAAAGAAGTATCAAAGTAAATATTCTTGCCGCACAAAAGCTTAAGCACGTCACTTTCGTAACCGATACCGCCAAAGTGAGCGGCAATTACGGGGGACTCGAACCACTTAAGCGCTTTTGCCATTTTTTCGGGTGTTGCGCCGTAGGGTGGGGGAAAGCCATAGTCCTGCCCTGCGTGAAAAACGACAATAAGTCCAAGCTCACCTATTTTCTTATAAATAGGCTTCATTTTTTCATCATCTACAGAAAAGCCTTGATAATCGGGATGAAGCTTTACTCCCTTTAAACCTAAAGACTTGATTCGTTCAAGTTCTTCTAAAGCATCGGGTGCGTCAGGGAAAACCGAGCCGAAAGCAAAAATATCTTTCCCGTCATTTATAGAAGCTGCAAAGTTGTTTACGTTTGTTTGCTGTTTGGCATTAGTGGCAATGCTTAGCACTACAGCTTTATCAATACCGCTTTCCTTTAAAAGTCTTTTAAGATCGAAAAAAGTGCCGTTGGTATTGGGCGTCAGTCCGCCTGATGCATAGCTTAATTTTTCAATAGCCTTTTGGGCGATGCTTTCAGGAAAAGCGTGGGTGTGGAAATCTATTAACATTTTTATCACTCCAAAAGTTGATAAAAATATTATATCCAAAGTATAAGGCTTTTACAATATATTATCCGCAAAATTTGGTTGTAATTTGTTTATAACAGTTTTTGGGAGAATAATCCCATTCATCAATTCGGTCTTCGGGAATAAAATATTTAATCTCGGGCGAATAGGTAGAATCAAAGCTATCTATAATGATAAGCTTTATTTTCATTTTATCCCTTAAAATACTTTTAATGTATACACTTGCTTGCTGACCAACCTTAACGTTTTCTTTAGGTTCGGCAAGACCTGCAAGATTGGGGGTTATTTCAACAAACACACCATAATCTTCAACACTGCGAATTACACCCGTAACCGTTTGCCCTGCTGAAAATTCGCAGGCATTTTCTTCCCAAGTGCCTAAAAGCTCTTTGTGGGAAAGGGTTATTTTTCCGTCGTCGCCAATTGATTTAATAACCGCTTTTATGTTATCGCCTGCATTAAAGCGGTCCTTGGGATGTGATATGCGCGAAACCGATATAGCATCTATCGGCAGTAGTGCTACGTTACCGCAGCCTATATCGCAAAAAGCACCAAAAGATTCCAAATGGGTGATTTTTGCATCCACTATATCTCCGCAAACAAGATTTGATAATATATATTCACGGCACAGCTCTTGCGCGCGGCGGCGGGATAGTATAGCAACCGTTTTACCTTGAGTGTCACTCTTAAATGCAGTGATTATAAAGCAAACCGTTCTGCCAACACGGGATATAAGCGCAATATCTCTTGTTGTGCCGTCGGCTATACCTAATGCGCCTTCGTTTCGGGGGATAATCCCCTTAATGCAACCAAGGTCTACTATAAGGTTGTGTTCGGTGTCGCACATAATAACGGGTGCTTCCAACACCGTTTCTTTAAGTTGTGCTTCCGCCAAAGCGGCAAGACTTGACATACATCTTTTGTTCTCACTAAAGCTATAAAGCTTTCCTTCGGGATAAAAACCATTCATTCTTCCTTCACCTTTCATTTTTACATTCGGTAATAAAAGTATATTATAAAGAGCATGAAAAAATGATAGAAGTTTGTCAAGTTTTTAAAAAATATTTTCTTTATAAAATGCGGTTGGTTGTGGTATAAATTCGCACCGAACACAATATGTAGAGTATGCTTTTTTTATGCAAAAAAATATTAAAAAATTTTAAAAAAACACTTGATTTTTGTATTTACTTGTGGTAACATAGCAAGGTACGCTATGGTGACATAGTGTGTAAACATGCGTTGATGCAGGAGGTGGCCCGATTTAGTCGGGGAAATTTCTGCGGAGTATGTCCGATTTTAAACCGGGCGAACGAAAAGGAGTATATAAGGAAACTTGCGACCTTATATGCAACGGCAAAGCGATTTGCCGTCCGGAATTGACTGTAACCCCAGCAATGCCGGTTTTATATTGCGCAGTGATGAAAAACACGGCGCGGTGTAAGTTTTTGCCCGCCAACTACTTAAGGAGGCGAAGTTCACATGGCAGTGAAAGAAAAAATTCGAATTCGAATCAAAGGTTACGACCACGCGCTTGTAGACCAGTCTGCAGAGAAAATTGTAGAAACCGCTAAACGTACAGGTGCTAGGGTATCAGGTCCCGTACCGCTACCCACCGAAAAGGAAGTTGTAACAATCATCCGCGCTGTACACAAATATAAAGACAGCCGCGAACAGTTCGAAATGAGAACACACAAAAGGCTCATCGATGTTATAAGACCTTCAAACAAAACTGTTGAAGCTTTAACAGGTCTTGAGCTCCCCGCCGGTGTTGAAATCGAAATCAAGCTTTAATATATATTAAGGTAGTCGATTCGGCACTAACGGTCATGTTGGGGAAACCCAACCAATAACCAAAGGAGGAAAACAAAATGAAAAAAGGTCTCGTTGGCAAGAAGCTTGGTATGACTCAGCTTTTTGATGCAAACGGAAACGTTGTTCCGGTTACTGTAATTGAAGCAGGCCCCTGTGTTGTAGCACAGAAGAAAACAATCGAGAACGACGGTTATGAAGCAGTACAAATCGGTTATGGCGATTTAAAGGCTTCTAAAGTAAACAAACCTATGAAAGGTCACTTTGCAAAGGGCGATGTAGCTCCTAAGAAGGTTCTTCGTGAATTCAGATTAGAAGATACTTCTGCTGTAAATGTTGGCGACGTTCTTAAGGCTGACATCTTTGCTGAAGGTGAAACCGTAGACGTAAGAGGTACTTCAAAGGGTAAAGGTTACGCAGGCGTTGTAAAGCGCTGGAACTTTGGCCGTCTTAAAGAATCTCACGGTACAGGTCCTGTACATCGTCACGGCGGCTCTTTGGGTGTTATTGACCCTGCAAGAGTTTTCAAAGGAAAGAAAATGGCAGGTCACTTAGGTAACGAACGTGTAACCGTTCAAAACCTTAGTGTAGTAAAAGTAGACGCAGAAAAGAATATCATCGCTGTTAAGGGTGCCGTTCCCGGTCCTAAGGGCGGAATCGTAGTTCTTTTCGACAGCGTTAAAGCTTAAGGGAAGGAGTGTTTTAAATTATGCCTAATATAGCAGTAGTCGATATGGCGGGTAAAAGCGTCGGTGAAATCGCGCTTAGCGACGCCGTT
>JBGVDY010000027.1:0-7859 GCA_045119585.1 Acutalibacteraceae bacterium
TCTTCTTCCTCTTCTATAGGCAATTCTTCAACGCCTATACGCTCAACGCGGAAGCCATCGGTTTTAAGGACTGTAATCTCAAGATTTTCCCAAGTAAAGGTACTGCCTTCTTCAACCTCGCCTTCAAGCATTGTAAGGGTCCAACCGCCAACCGTTGCGGTATCGGCTTCAAAGTCTTCATCCTCATCAATATCAATGTCAAACTCATCAAAGAAGTCGTAAACACGCATATCGCCGTCAGCTTCAAAGTGGGTATCATCTATAGCTATAAACTCACGTTCGATTTCATCCGACTCGTCAAAAATCTCACCAACAAGCTGTTCTAAAACGTCCTCCATAGTAAGAATACCCATTGTACCGCCGTATTCATCAAGCACAACTACCATATGGCACTTGTTTTCTTTCATTTTTTCAAGTACGTCAGGCAAAGGCATGGTCTTATGTACAAAAGTTACCGGAAGCAATAATTCACGAATATTAACCTTACCCTTTTCAACATACTTTTTATAAAAATGGTTAAGGCGCAATATACCGATAATATTATCGGTACTGTCCTCATAAACGGGCAAACGTGAATATATGGTTTCTTCACACTTTTTAAGGTTAACTTCATACGGGTCGTGTATGTCAATAGCATCCATATCCACTCTATGTGTAATAATCTCGTATGCTAAAACCTCATCAAAGTCGAGTGCATTTTGTAAAAGATCGCATTGCTCTTCATCCAAAACGCCTTCATCTTCAACAATATCTATAATATTTTCAAAATCTTCTTCCGAAACGGTTTCACTGTCGTCAGCTTTATTTTCCCAAATTTTAGAAACCAATTTTACAAACAAGCCAATAATAAAGTTTGCAGGCTTTAATATAACCGAAATCACATAAATCGGTATTGCCGCGAAGCAGCAAAAAACTTCAGGAAACTGCTTTGCCAAAACCTTAGGTCCAATTTCACCAAAGGTTAAAACCAAAAGAGTCATAATAAGTGTTGATACCCAAGCGTAATCATCATTGCCGCCAAACCAACTAACAACTATTATCGTACCAATAGCCGAAGATGCCATATTAACAAGGTTATTACCTATAAGAATACTACTTAAAAGATTTTCGTAGTCATCTAATATCTTAATCGCTAAATTGCGCGATAACGTAGCGCGCTCTTTTTGAAGATTTTTTAGTCTTAACGCATTTGCAGAAGAATAAGCAATCTCCGTTGCAGAGAAAAACGCCGACCCCATTATAAGTATTACTATAGCGATGTATCGTAAAGCACTAATCATTCTCCGCACCTCCAACATCGTCCTCGTCGTAAATCTCGCCAACTAATTCTTCCAAAATATCCTCAACAGTGAGAATACCCACAACTTCGCCTTCGCTATTTTTTACAAAGCTTAAATTGCGGCGGTGGTTACTCATTTCGGTCAGAACGTCGTCTATTGCTTCATCTTGATTTACAAAGTACGGATAGTCAAGAATGCTTGCCATTATAACGCTATGGTTTTTACTGCGCATATACGCTTTTAAAAACTTTCTAATTTGTAAAATACCCTTAATATTACCGTTACGGTCGGTAACGGGTATTCTTGAATGGGCTGAATTTTTAACTATTTTTAAGATTTCAGGTGTTTTAAGCGCAAGTGAAATTTTTTCCACCTCATCCCAAGGTGTCATAACATCAAGAGCAGTTGAATTTGAAAAATGAAGTGCAGATTTTACAAGCTCGCCTTTTTCTTCATCAAAGCCGTCTTCTTCAGAGATATTTTCAACAATATCGGTTAATTCCTCTTCGGTCATAGTAACCTGATTTTCGGTATGCTTTTTAAAGGGCTTTGAAATCAGCGCCGAAAAAGATGTAAAAGCAAAAGATAACGGTTTTAAAACTTTCATTAAAATAATCAAAGGATAACAAGCTATTTCTGCAAATTTTTCATTACAAGTTCGCGCAAAGTTTTTTGGTAAAATCTCCCCAAAAACAAAAATAAGCACCGTTGTAACCAAAGTAGCTACCGTAACGCCCCTAGCGCCATAAGGCAGAGCTATAGCAGTAGCTATCGTAGCACAAGCAATATGTAAAATATTGGTGCCGATAAGCAAAACAGATAAGGCTTCATCAAAATTGTCAAGCACAAAAAGCACCTTTTCGGCGCTCTTTTGACCTTTTGAAGCCTTGCTCATCATATGAATTCGGTTAACTGATGCTAATGAAATTTCGGTTCCTGAGAAGTAACCGCTTAAAAATATTAAAATTGCGTACAAAATAATACTGCCCGCCGGACCATCGTCCATTTCAATATCAACTCCTATTTTTACAAAGTAAGGATATCTTACTACATATTTACTCTTTTGTCAATTGATTTTTGTAAACTATTGCCTTTTTTAAAATAATAGTATATAATATATAATGAATTTTTATGTTTTGGAGGTGTGGTAGATGGATATAAGCATAGGTGACAAGCTTTTAATGAAGAAAAAACACCCTTGCGGAAGTGATACGTTTACCGTACTTCGAATAGGTATGGACTTTAGGCTTCGTTGTGACGGCTGTAACCATGAAATTATGATACCACGCACAAAAGCCGAAAAGGGACTAAAAAAAATAATCAAGGCGAATGGTGATAATTAAATGTTTGATAAGTTAGAAAATGTAGTAAACCGCTATGAACAAATCGGTATCGAGCTTACCCGCCCCGATGTTGCAAGCAATAACGAGCTTTTCAGAAAGCTTATGAAAGAACATAGCGAGCTAACCCCTCTTGTAGAAAAATACAAAGAATACCAAAGCGCAAAAACCGCAGAAAAGGATGCACTTGAAATTCTTTCAGAACCCAATCTTGACAAAGATTTTAAAGAGCTTGCCGAAGAAGAATTAAAAGAGGCAAAAGAAAATATTGAAATTTTTGCAAACGAGCTTAAAATTCTTCTTTTACCTAAAGACCCTAATGACGACAAAAACGTTATTATTGAAATCCGCGGTGGCGCAGGTGGTGAAGAAGCCGCTTTATTTGCCGGTTCACTTTACCGTATGTACTCTATGTACGCTGAGTCTAAGCGTTGGAACATTGAAGTTGTAAACGCCAACGAAACCGAGCTTGGCGGCTTTAAGGAAATAAGCTTTATGATTGAAGGCAGCGGTGCTTACTCACGCTTTAAGTATGAAAGCGGTGTTCACCGCGTTCAGCGTGTACCCGATACCGAAACACAGGGTCGTATACACACTTCAACCGTTACGGTAGCAGTTTTACCCGAAGCCGATGACGTTGAGCTTGATATAAACCCCGCCGACCTTAAAATCGACACCTTCCGTTCTTCAGGTGCAGGCGGTCAGCACATCAATAAAACCTCATCCGCTATTCGTGTAACCCATATTCCAACCGGTACTGTTGTAGAATGTCAGGATGAGCGCAGTCAGTTTAAAAACAAGGATAAGGCTTTAAAAATTCTCCGCTCTCGCTTACTTGATGAAGAACAAAGAAAGCATGATGAAGCAATCGCTTCCGACCGCAAAAATCAGGTAGGTACAGGTGACCGCAGTGAGCGTATTCGTACCTATAACTACCCCCAGGGTAGAGTAACTGACCATAGAATAGGTCTTACCCTTTATAAATTAGACCAAATTCTAAACGGTGATATTAACGAAATAGTAGATGCTCTTATCACCCACTACCGCACCGAAGCATTAAAATCCGAGGAAGAAAATTAAATGGTAACCAAAAGGCTTAACACCGATAATATCGGTTTAGAAAAGGCTTCAGATATTTTAAAAAACGGCGGTATTGTAGGCATCCCTACCGAAACGGTTTACGGTCTTGCCGCCAACGCCTATGATAGCGAAGCCATTGCCAAAATATTCAAAGCCAAGGGCAGACCGCAGGACAATCCGCTTATCGTTCATATTGGTAAACTTGAAACAATTTATGACATAGCAAAGGATATACCAAAAACTGCTCTTTTATGCGCCGAAAAATTTTGGCCGGGTCCGCTTACAATGGTGCTTAAAAAGACCGATAAAATCCCCGCAGCCGTATCGGCAGGTCTTTCTACAGTAGCTATTAGAATGCCTAAAAACGAAACTGCCAGACAGCTTATTTTAAAAAGCGCACTTCCGCTTGCGGCCCCGTCGGCAAATACGTCAGGTAGCCCCAGTCCCACAACCGCAAACCACGTTATAAATGATTTGGACGGCAAAATTGATGCCGTTTTAATGGGCGAAGACTGTGACGTTGGTGTTGAATCCACCGTTATAACCTTAGCGGGCGAGCACCCTGTTCTACTTAGACCGGGCGGTGTCACCTTAGAACAGTTACAAGAAATTTTGCCTGATATTACAGTAAGTGATGCGGTACTAAATCAGCTTAAAAAGAATGAAAATGCTGAAAGTCCGGGTATGAAATATAAGCATTACGCCCCTAAAACCGAAACCTTTTTGGTTGAAGGTGATAATTTTGCCGACTATGTAAACCAAAAGGAAAATGCGGTTGCGGTTTGTTTTGCAGAAGAAGAAAATGCAATAAATACCAAAAAAATTGTTTACGGCAGTTTTAAAAACCCCGAAACACTTGCAAAAAATCTTTTCGACGTTTTGCGAAGTGTTGATAATATGGATGTCAAAACTGTTTACATACACGCGCCCACAAAGGACGGCATAGGTCTTGCGGTATACAACCGTCTTATACGTGCGGCAGCATTTAAGGTGATAAAATTATGAGTATTATAATTGGTCTTACAGGGCCTACAGGCTCTGGTAAGAGTAGTGCTTGCCGTCTTTGTGAAAGCTACGGCTTAAAGCACGTCGACTGCGATTTGCTTGCTCGCAAGGCAGTTGAAAAAGGCAGCGACGGATTAAATGCTTTAGTAAACGCCTTTGGAAGTGAGATTTTGAACACCGACGGCACTTTAAACCGTAAGTTGCTTGCTAAAATTGCATTTAGCGACAAGGCAAAAACCGAGCTTTTAAACGATACGATTTTTCCTTTTATACGCACTCTTGTATTACAAGAAACCAAAACGGGTAATATCTTGCTTGACGCCCCTACTTTGTTTGAAAGTAAAATTGATAATATATGCACAACAACCATTGCGGTTTTAAGTGATAAAAATATCCGCCTTAAAAGAATTATTGCGCGCGACAATTTAACCGAAGAAGATGCACTTACAAGAATTAGTGCCGGAAAAACTGATAATTTTTATAAATCATACGCAAACTATATAGTATACAACAATAAAACCGAAGAAGAATTTTTAAAGGAATTTAGCTTGGTTTTAGAAAGTATTCTAAAAGGAGAAAACTTATGAGCGACATCAAAGACTTAAAAAAAGAGTTATTTTCAACCCGTAAAAACGGGCTAAAATCAATTGATAATGAAACCGAGAAAAAAATAGCCGACTATTGCGAGGGGTATAAGGATTTTTTAAATAACGCAAAAACCGAACGCGAAGCCGCAAAGCTTGCTATAGAAAAAGCGGAGCAAAAAGGCTTTAAACCGTTCGAAATAGGCCAAAAATACACAGCCGGCGATAAGGTTTACTTTAACAACCGCGGCAAAACAGTTGCTTTTGCGGTAATAGGTAAAGAAACTGCCGACAAGGGTGTTAACATTACTGCAGCACATATTGATTCCCCACGCCTAGACTTAAAACCCAACCCACTTTATGAAGAAATAGAGTTAGCACTTTTTAAAACCCACTACTACGGCGGCATAAGAAAATATCAGTGGACCGCCATTCCTTTAGCACTTCACGGTGTTTTTGCTTTTAAAGATGGTAGTGTTAAGAACGTATGCATTGGCGAAAATGATGACGAGCCTAAGTTTGTTATAAACGACCTTCTTCCCCACCTTGCAAACGAGCAAAACAAGCGCACCTTAGCCGAAGGCATCAAGGGTGAAGAACTCAATGTTCTTATAGGCAGCAAGCCCTTTAAAGATGACGATGCAAGCGAGCTTGTTAAGCTTAATATACTAAAGCTTCTCAACGAAAAATACGGCATTTGTGAAGATGATTTTCTTTCGGCTGAGCTTGAAATTGTACCTGCATTCAAAGCTTGCGATATTGGTATAGATCGCTCGCTTATAGGCGGTTACGGTCAGGACGACCGTGTATGTGCTTACCCTGCCCTCACCGCTATAATGAATGTTGAAAATCCGCAAAAAACCGCTATTGCAATCCTTGCTGATAAAGAAGAAATCGGCTCAATGGGTAACACAGGTCTTGAATCCGACTTTTTACGCTTTGTAATAGGCGATATTGCAGATATGCAGGGTGTTAACCCAACCGTTGCACTTCGCAATTCAAAATGTCTTTCGGCTGACGTTAACGCTGCATTAGACCCCACTTTCCAAGACGTATCTGACCGCCGCAACGCTTCACAGGTAAACTACGGCGTAGTGCTTACAAAATACACAGGCGCACGCGGTAAATCAGGTTCTTCAGATGCAAGCGCAGAGTATATGGCATACGTTCGCAATTTGCTTGACAATGCAAACATCGTTTGGCATACAGGCGAGCTTGGCAAAGTAGATGCAGGCGGCGGCGGAACCGTGGCGCAATATATAGCAAATATGGGTATTGACGTTGTTGATTTAGGCGTACCTGTACTTTCTATGCACGCGCCCTTTGAAACAACTGCAAAATTAGACGTTTATATGTGCTACCGCGCCATGTATGAATTTATGAAATAGGTCGAGTGCCTCGACACGCAATCCGCGTAATTAAGATTCGTATAATGATTATAGTATCAAAACTCGCACTTATAGTCCATTATTAATATTCAGCCATATAGAGTGCCTCGACACGCATTCCGCGTAATCGGGGCACTTCTTTTTTATAGTTTTTTACCTCGCGTTTATGGTATACGATAAACAATATTCTTTTTTAAGTGCCTCGACACGCAATCCGCGTAATCGGGGCGCTTCTTTTTTATAGTTTTACACCTTTCGTTCACCAAAGTAACACTCGTCCATGTTTAGCATATAATATTATTGACTCGGGTCAATTAAAATAAAGGTGTGGAAGTATGTTCGATAACAGAAGTACAGACACGGCTTATGAATGCACCTGTGCCGCTCGCTTTTGCGTTAATGCGGTTCTCGCCGTATTAGCAATCGCTTTAGCGTTTATAGTAGGACTAATTGTAGGCGTTACCGCTACTGCAACTATTGTAGAAGCTTTAATTCCTTTAATAGTTTTTGCAGTAGGTCTTGCTTTAGCTATAATACTAGTGTTCTTCTTTGGCCGTTGCAGATGCCGTGCTAACAATTAAGTAATAAAATTAAGTAATAAAAAGGGACTGTATCACTCATTGTGATACAGTCCCTTAATTTTATCTTTTAAGTTGGTCCAAAAAATCGCGAACGTTCTTTTTTTCATCAGGGCTTAGGCTTCTAAAAATAGTAACCAGTGCCTTTTCTTCACTTGAACATATAAACTCATCGGGAGTATATTTTACAACAGGCGGAGTTGGTGGGTCAAACGGTGATCTGCCCCTATCAGGCGACTCAACTGTTAAAACCTTACGCTCAAGCGGCGTGAAGTCATAATTTTTATTGCCATATAAAATATAATCTGCCGATGCGCCTAAAACCTCTGCAATACGTTCTGCCTCTTCTACAGATATACGCTTCGCTTCTTTTTCCGTACGGCAATAGGTAGTATATTTAACGCCCAAGCGTTCAGCAACCTGTTTTTTTGTAAGCTTCGCTTTTTCGCGACATTCAGTAATTCTTTTATTAACCTCTAAACCCATAATTCCTCACAATTTTTCCTTGACTGATACGTCAATACTTGGTATAATGTAGTGTACGCTGGAGTGGCTCAGTTGGTAGAGCAGCTGATTCGTAATCAGCAGATCGTGGGTTCGAGTC
>JBGVDY010000028.1:0-10445 GCA_045119585.1 Acutalibacteraceae bacterium
CGATTTTAAATAAATAGAATCAGGATTTGTAAAAAGATTATAATCGTTTAAATCAAAATCTATGCCGTCGGCACCTAATTCTTTTATTTTATCAAGCGAATCAAGGAAGCCATACTTTTCTGTCCACGTCCCCGATAAAGCGCTTATACACAGACTGATTTTTCTTTCCATAAAACCACCCTTTTTGGTAATTTTTTATAATCTAACTTTATTATATATCTCCCATAAAATAAGTCAATAGTAAAAAAAGCAACCACTTTAGTAAAAAAAACAACTAATAATTCAAAAAAAAGTTGTTTTCTATAAAAATAAATGGTATAATAATAAAAACTAATAAATCTGTTATTATATATGGAGGTTAAACCTATGGCAAATACAAGCTCCGCTCTTTCTATTAACGTTGACGTTTTAAAAAAAATAACCAAGCTCGCCGCTACCGAAGTAAACGGCGTTGTTGGTATACCTAATAAGAATATAGACCTTAAAGGCATTGTTAAATCTAAAAACCCATTTGCCGGCGTTAAAGTTGAAAATGTAAACGGTGCTTTAGAAATTAGCGTTTACATAATCGTAAACAAAGAAGTTAACGTTAAAACCATCGCTCAAGAAGTTCAAGAAAACGTTAAGGACAAAATCCAAACCATGACAGGCAGCGCCGTTACAAAGGTTAACGTTATTGTTTCTGATATTAAGCTTAAGGAAGACGAAGTAGAACCTGAAGCAGCAGAAGAAGAAAACTAAACCCTTTAAAACTTAAAGCCAACCGATTCGTAATAGAATCAGTTGGCTTTTTTATTATTCTACAAATGATGGTGTAGATAAATATCTCTCACCTGTATCGGGTAAAATAACAACAATATTTTTGCCACTATTTTCTTCACGTTTTGCAAGCTCTATAGCGGCGTTCAAAGCAGCACCGGAAGAAATTCCAACAAGCAAACCTTCTTTTTTGGCTATTAATTTCGTTGCAGAAAAGGCACCTTCATCGGTGACGGTTATAATTTCATCATAAACCTTTGTATCAAGCACTTGTGGTACAAAGCCTGCACCAATACCCTGTATTTTATGTGCCCCTGAAACACCTGTGGAAAGTACAGCAGAGCCTTTTGGCTCAACCGCCACAACCTTAATATCGGGGTTTTGGGATTTTAAAAACTTGCCTACACCCGTTACAGTCCCACCTGTACCGGCACCTGCAACAAAAATATCTACCCTGCCGTCGGTATCCTCCCAAATTTCAGGGCCTGTGGTTTTGGTGTGTATGAGTGGGTTTGCCGGATTTATAAACTGCCCCGCAAGAAAACTGTTTGGTATTTCTTTTGTTAACTCTTCTGCTTTTTTAATAGCGCCCGCCATTCCCAAATTGCCTTCTGTTAATATAAGCTCGGCGCCGTAGGCTTTCATAAGTAATCGGCGCTCCACCGACATTGTTTCCGGCATTACAATAATAGCCTTATAACCTCTTGCTGCCGCAACTGCTGCAAGACCAATACCCGTATTACCCGAAGTAGGTTCAATAATAGGTGAGCCTTCTTTTAATATACCTTTACTTTCAGCATCATCAATCATTGATTTTGCAACCCGGTCTTTTATAGAGCCTGCAGGATTAAAGCATTCAAGTTTTGCAAGTATCCTAGCTTTCAGACCGCACTCTCTTTCAATATTGGCAAACTCTACCAACGGAGTTTTTCCTATCAGTTCTTCAACCGATTTATATATCTTTGGCATAACGATTGCTCCTTTATTAAAACCCTATATACATAAAAATAAAAAACCGACCCAAAAGGCCGGTTTTTTATTTTGGTGATCCATCGGGGATTCGAACCCCGGACACCTTGATTAAAAGTCAAGTGCTCTACCGTCTGAGCTAATGAATCATTTTTGACAGCCTTAATATTATATCAACTACTAACGCGATTGTCAATAAAAATTTTTAAATTTTATAAAATTTTATAAAAACAAGCAAAAATATTGCTATTTGCAGCAAAATAATCACAGGTAAACCCAGCATAAACTTAGTATGCTTTGTTTTATGGCGTATTATTCGCATTGTAGTATACATTGCCACAGACCCGCCTATTACCGACAGCAACAGCAAGTTTTTTTCACTTATTCTTCGAAAGTTCCTCTTTGCGGCTATTTTATCATAAATACAAATAATCACACTTACCGCACTTATTACTGCTAAATAACATAAAAAATATTTCATTTTTTCTCGCTTTTTTACTTTAATAAAATATATAAAACCAAATATTTATATATTGATTTCTCTATTTTTAAAATAATACTTTCGGTCATGCTCACCTATTTCCCTTAAAACACGACAGGGGTTTCCAACTGCAACCACATTAGAAGGGATATCCTTTGTGACTACACTTCCGGCACCTATAACAGTATTATCTCCAATTGTAACACCGGGAACAATGATAGCACCGGCACCTATCCAACAATTTTTTCCTATTTTAACAGGTATATTATATTGATAAGCCTGTTCTCTAAGTTCGGGCAAAATGGGATGTCCTGCCGATGCCACAGTTACATTAGGTCCAAACATTGTGTAGTCACCTACATAAATATGAGTATCATCAACAAGAGTTAAATTAAAGTTGGCATAAACGTTATTACCAAAATGCACGTGCTTGCCACCCCAATTCGCATGAAATGGAGGTTCAATATAACAGTTTGTTCCTATTTCTGCAAACATTTCCTTTAAAAGTTGTTCTCTCTTTTCCAATTCACTTGGACGGGTATTATTAAAATCAAACAATTTTTCAAGACATTTGATTTGCGCTTTCATAATTTCTTCATCATTTGGAAGATAAAGCTTTCCCGAATGCAATTGGTCATACTTACTCATATTATATTCACCTGTATTTTACAATTTACATGCTAATTATACCACTCTTACACAACTTTTTCAATTTGTTTTTTTAGCTTGTTTATTATTCGTTTTTCAAGGCGGGATATATACGATTGCGAAATCCCCAAGGTGTCGGCAACCTCTTTTTGAGTATATTCATCGTATCCGTTCATACCAAAGCGCATTTCCATAATCTGTTTTTCGCGGACGGGCAGTCCCTTTACAAAACGGTTTAAAAGTTGTTTTTCGTCCTCTTGTTCTACTCCCCTGCCGATTTCATCGCCGTCGCTACCCAAAACGTCGGATAGTAGCAACTCGTTTCCGTCCCAATCAACATTCAAAGGCTCATCAATAGAAATCTCATGCCGCTGGGATGAATTTTTTCGTAAGAACATTAAAATTTCATTTTCAATACAGCGTGAAGCATAAGTCGCAAGCTTTATATTTCTATCCGGACAAAAGGTATTTACCGCTTTTATAAGCCCTATTGTACCTATAGAAATCAAATCTTCAATATTTGCATTTGCGTTTTCAAACTTACGTGCTATATACACAACAAGCCGTAGATTATGTACTATTAATGCATCGCGTGACGATTTATCGTTTTTATTCACAAGTTCTACTTCTTCTGTATATGTAAGTGGAGCGGGTAAAATTTCAGACCCATTAATATAAAAAGTGGGCTTTATTATACAAAGTTTTACAAGAATTTTATTAATAACGTGTTTTATTGTCATATCAATCACCTTAAAATTTTTGGATTTATAATTGCATTATAGTCTTCATTAAGCGGTACTTTAGATATCGCCAAAATGGGTTTTTTAAGTAGGATTTTTTTATCGCCGCATTCCACCAAAGCCTTTTCGCATCGAAAACCTTCAAGACTGCTATACCCCGAAACAGTACTACATGGCAAAAGCCTGTAAAGATGAGCATATTTGTTATTTTCCAAATAATCTATATCGCCAAATAAATACGCCACCTTAGATTTATCAGCTATAATAATTTCGCTATCCGAAAAAATATCCTCTAACGAATTGCCGGTATCGGCAATAGCAGAAAGTGTCATCTCCCTACCGTTTGCAGTAACCGAAATCTCGCACCGCGCTGCTAACGGACTGCTATTTTTGAAGATTTTAAAACATAAAATAAAAACAATATACCCTGTTGTAGAAAAAATCACTAACATTAGCGGGGAAATATTTAAGTACACTACAGAATTATTTATAACCATACCGAAAGGTTTAAATACTGCCCATAAAGCAAACATTATTCCACCATAGGCACAGCTTACAATTAAAAAAACCGCTACGTTTTTTAAATATTTTTTTACACTCGAAAGTTTATAACAAACAAGCGATAAGAGAAAAGCCACAGCACTTTTATACAAAAATTCCACTATTATTTTTTGTTGAGGTAAATATATGTAAATGCTCGAAACCCCACCTATAAACGCCGCTAAAACCGTCCTATAGGTTGTAGTCTTTTCACCCGTAATTTTAGCTGTAGCCAAAAGTAAAAAATAATCAACCAATGTATTTAAGAATATTAGCACATCCATGTAAACAATCAATTAAATCACCTTATATATTATACCGCAACGGGTATAAAAATTTTGTCGCTTATAGGTGGTTTAAATTAAAAAAGTGCATAAAAAATACCGCTCAATTTGAGCGGTATTTTAAGTATAATTTTATTATTCGCCAAACGGGAAGTTAAATGCGCCACCGTTACCCTCGTCGTCATCGGGCAATTGCGGTAATGGACTACCAGTATCAGGTTTTTCTTGTGTGATATAGCTTGATTCGCCAACATTGGCCTTTAACGTTGCCTGCACTGATTTAGATTTTCCGCTTGCATTCACAAAGGTAACCTTAACGTTATCACCCGCTTTTGATTTTTCAATAATATCAAGCACAATTTCATCACTGGTAACTTCGATACCGTTTATATGGGTTATAATGTCGCCCTTAGTAACCTTTCCTAAAAGGTCGCTATCTTCTGCAACCGAATCCACGTAAAGACCTTTATATTTATAGTTCCCGATTTCAGCCGAAACTGAATCAATTGCTCTATAGGTTATACCTAATTTTGCACGGCTTAAAACCTTACCGTTTTTAATAAGTTCTTCCGCGATACGCTTAAGTGTGGTAGTAGGAATAGCATAACCCACCGCATCAATATCACTTGATGCCAATTTAGAAGAAGTTATACCTATAACCTGACCGTACATATTAACGAGCACACCACCCGAGCTTCCGGGATTTATAGGACAATCGGTTTCAATAAGACGCGCAGAATAGCTTGAAGTAGTTTGAACTCTTCTTGAAGTTGCTGAAATAATACCCTTAGTAACGCTTGAAGCATTTGTGGCGCCACCGGGTCTGCCTATAGCTACAACATTTTCACCAAAAATAATTTGGTTAGAGTTGCCGAATGTTGCAGTTTTAAAGCTTGTACCTTCCACCTTTAAAACTGCAAGGTCTGACACCTTATCGCCTGCAATATACTTCGCGTCATATTCTTTATTATCATAGGTGTAAATTTTAAACTTAGGTGAAGCAATTTCTGAATAGATGTGATCGTTGGTTATTATATATCCATCATTAGAGTAAATTACACCACTGGCATTAGCCATTTTACCTGATGCATTATAAACTACAATACCTACAACACTTGCATTAACCTTTTCATAAACCTGTGCGGCAGTCATTTCATCAGTATTTGTAGGTTTAGCTTCCAAACCAACTACCGCCTCGCCCTTAGTGAACGATTTTGATACCGAAATTTTACCTAAATAGTAACCACCTGCACACGCCGCAGTTAAAGCTATTACCAAAGCAAGTAAAAGTGCAAAGAATTTAAGCCCGCGACTCATAGGCTTTGTTTCCATAGGTTCTACTTTTGTATAGTTAATAGGACTGTATGGAACATAAGGTGTTTCTATTTGAGGTTCGGGTTGCACCGGCTCAGATTTTTCTTCAAGCACTTCTTCAGCAACTTGGGTATCGTTTTCTATATTTTCTATAGGCTCTGAAACAGGAAGTTCTTCTATAATATTTTCTATTTGTTCTTGTGGCTCCTGATTATTTTCAGAAGTAGCGTTTAAATCTTTAAATTCTTCCATATTAAATCTCCTTTGGTATAATAACTTTAAATGTGGTGAATTTGTTTTCCTTACTTTTTACCGAAATTTCTCCCTTATGGGCATTAACAATAGTTTTTACTATATAAAGTCCTAAGCCTGTACTATTTTTAACATTAGAGCGTGCCTTATCACCCTTATAAAAGCGTTCAAAAACATAAGGCAAATCACTTTCGGCAATACCATTGCCCGTATTGGTTATAGTAAACATTATACTATCTGCATTTTGTGAAAGCAAGAAAGAAATTTTACCCGCTTCGTTTGTAAATTTAATAGCATTATCTACAAGGTTATAAACTACTTGATAAAGCAAATCCTTATCGGCTTTAATATTTACGCTTTGCATAGAATCCAGCCCTTCAATATTAAGGCGCTTTTCTTCGATATGCTGTTCTCTACTTATCATTATAGTACACAAAAGCTCGTAAAAATCGAAATCGGAAACATTCAAAACCGATTCTCCCGATTCAAGCTTATTTACACTAAGCATACCGTTCACAAGGCGAGATAAACGTTTTACCTCGTCTGACACAATTTTTAGGTAATACTCCCTATTTTCAGGCTTTATTGTGCCGTCAAGTATGCCATCAATAAAACCACCTATTGTAGTCATTGGGGTTTTAAGCTCATGAGAAACGTTACCAACAAAGCTTCTACGCATACTCTCAAGGCGGGAAAGCGAGTTTGTCATCATATTAAATGATGCCGCAAGCTCCCCAATTTCATCATCACTTGTAACAGGTACACGCTTCGAGAAATCACCTCTGGCCATAGCCTTTGCCGCTTCCGACATACTTTTAAGCGGTTTTGTAAGTCGGTAGGTCATAAAATAAATAGCAATTACCATTAAGACAAGTGGTATTACGGCCCAAAGATAGTAAAGCCTCGAAATACGACTTAGAATACCACTAGTTTCCGACACAGGTGATGTTGTAAAGACAAAATACTTAGCGCTTTCATCCATCGTCCTTGCCGACACATACTGCGGAAACTTATACATATTAAGTGTTGTAATTCTGGAAAAGGTTTCATTCTTCAAAACGCTAGACAGTACGCCGCCCGGTATTATATACGAAGAGTGCATACATTTACCGTTTTCTTGCCATTCGTTACATGCGCATAAAACCACCGCACCATAAGAATCGGCAATGAAAATATCACTATCGAGCACCTTAGTTAGCGGAACCGCTATTTCAAGAAAAACTTCTCCGTGATCTTGATAGTTAAAATCAGTAAAGCTTTGGCTTATTTGCTCGCAACAGTGAGACTGCCGTTTATACTGAGACTGGGCGATATGCCTATTAAGCACTACCGATAAAATCATCATTAGCGCAACCAAGCTTATTCCAATAATGCTAACGGTTAAAAGAAAATATTTTTTAAAAAGCTTAAGCCTCATTATTTAACCTCGAATTTATAGCCCACACCCCATACGGTTTTAAGCGACCATTCCTCTGATATATTTTCGAGCTTCTCGCGAAGGCGTTTTACGTGAACGTCTACAGTTCGCGAGTCGCCGTAGTAATCGAAACCCCATACTTCATCAAGTAACTGGTCACGGGTATAAACCCTATTGGGATTACTTGCCAAATGATAAATAAGTTCTAATTCCTTGGGTGGCGTATCAATTTGCTTGCCTGAAACCTCTAATTCATAATTAGTAAGATTTATGCGCAAATTATCATACTTAACTTCTTCTATTTGCTTTTTTTGCTTATCATTACTGCGTCGTAAAACCGCCTTAACGCGCGCCACAATCTCTTTAGTATCAAAGGGCTTTGTAACGTAATCATCGGCGCCTAACTCTAGTCCCAAAATTTTGTCAAAAACTTCGCCCTTAGCGGTAATCATAATAATTGGTGTTTCCAGTGTCTTTCTTATTTCCCTGCAAACCTGCCAACCGTCAAGCGAAGGCAACATTATATCAAGCAAAATTAAATCAGGGGTTTCTTTTAATGCAAGCTTTACCGCTTCGGAACCATCGTTAGCAATAACTGTATCGTAGCCTTCTTTTTCAAGATAAAGTCTTAAAAGCTCACAAATATTTACATCATCATCTACTATTAAAATTTTATTTTTCACATTATTCCCCTACCTTTGCCATCTATTTTATCATACTTCTTAAATAATTGTATTAAAAAAATATGAATAATTATTAAAAATTTATATTTATTTGTTTAAAAGAAAAAGGCTGCCTTTTAAAAGGCAGCACATCAACTTAAAATTATTCTTCAGCCGATTCTTCTTCCTTCATCTTTGCGAAGCATTCACTGCAATAAACCGGGCGGTCATCACGGGGAATAAATGGAACCTTTGCCACACCACCGCAAGCAGCACATACTGCCTCGTGCAATTCTCTGGGAGCTCTACCTGCATTTTTACGCTTGTCGCGGCAGGGCTTGCAACGTTGCGGTTCATTTACAAAGCCTTTGGATTCATAAAATTCCTGCTCTCTTGCAGTGAAAACAAACTCCTCTCCGCAGTCTTTGCAAACTAGTGTCTTGTCTTCAAACATTTTTGTTACCTCTCTTAGGTTTTTTTATTGCCCCGGACGGTATCGCGCCGTCTTCTTCTTTTGGAATGTTTTGCTTTTAAACTACATGGGCATATCTATGCGGCTTTAAATAGCCGCTATTTTCTTACGTATTCTTGCTAGCGCATTATCCACCGATTTTTCTGTTATTTGCATTTGTTTTGAAATTTCGCTATAGCTTTTACCTTCCAAAAACAGTTGCAGCACTACATATTCCATATTAGAAAGTTCAAGTTTTATATTTTCTTTAAGGTTTTTAAAGTCTTCTTTTTCAATTAAAATACTTTCAGGACTTTGAGCATACAAAACTTCAACTTCCTCAATAGGGATAAGCAACTCTTCCGGAATTGCTTTTTGAGCATTATTTTTGCGAAGCCTTGCAATCATTGAACGCTTTATACAAACATTTGCAAGCGATTGAAAGTTGGATTTTTGTGGGTCAAAGCTTTTAACCGCATTATATAGAGCAATTGTTGCTTCTTGGACTGCATCTTCAATTTCACTTTGGGAGCAATATTTTTTAGCGGTACTAATAATTTTTGGTAAATATCGGTCAATTATTATCTGCAAATTTTCATATTTGCCATTATTTATTAGTGAAATAACCTCATTATCGGTCAAATTTTTGTTATTTTCGACAAAATTTATTCCCATCTGCACTCCAAAATAGTACTTGTATCCAATTCTTTTAAATATAATAACCTATAACATATACATTGTCAAGAAAAAATTTTAAGGCTTTTTTATTGCAAAATAACCAAAATATGTGTATAATTTAACCTAAGAAGCATTTATTTTAAGGTGAAATATATGAAAAAGTTATTTAGTACCACATTGTGTGCTTTTTTGAGCATACTTTTTGTGTTTTTAGCCGTTACCGATACGGTCTTTTCGGCAGATGCTGCCAACTATACAGTAGCAAAATCCTATTCGCTTTCCAAAAAAGATTCTTTCCCCGCAGGTTATAAGCTTAAAGTGTACGTAACAGCACGTGCCAAAGCAAAAGTAACTGCTACTTTAGACGGTGAAAAAATAACCCTTTCCCCCACAGAAACCAAAGATGGAAGTTTTACAAAATTTAGCGGAAGCTTTACTCTACCCCAAAAGCACATAAAGGATAAAAACTTAGGTCCTATTAAATTTAAAGCAACCTATAAAGGTCACAAAAACACCTTTAAATCGCGTGATATTATTTGCAAAAAGCCAACCTTTATTAAAAATTCAAATAAAAAAGTTACCCCCACTTCTAAAGGCTATATAAACGTTGGTTCGGGAATTATTACCGAAATTGTTGCCACACAAGCTGAAACCTTTAGCGGAAGCGGTTCCAAAGACACATCAAAACCCTATTACAGCTATTTACCTAAAGGAACCGTTGACTACGGCTCTTCTGATTATATTTCTATAAAGCGTAACGGCAAAAAATATAAGCTTGTAACGCTCCGCTGCGGACAAAAGGTATATAAAGACACCTATGACATACCCACGTTAGAAAAAATCAAGGTCACAAAGCAGTATGCAGGTAAATTACCCACACACAACGAATTAGAGTTTATCTCTTTCGATAACGGCACTTCCCATACAATATTAAAACTTGGAACCCTTTGGAAAGCACCTTTTAAATTTAAGCTTGGAAAACAAGAATACGAGAGTGATTACTCGATTGATAAGATCACGTTTAGCTATATTGACGTTAAATTTTGCTATGCAAACAAATTTGAAGGTAAGGTAAAAATCCCAAAGGATAATCCACTATTCAGAAAAGCCAAAATAATTAAAAACAAAGACGACTATACTTTAAGGCTTTATCTTAAGAAAACCGGCGCATTCTATGGATGGACTTCTTATTATGATTCCGAAGACAATCTATGCTTCGAATTTTTAAACCCCGAAAAAATTAAAAAATC
>JBGVDY010000029.1:0-3156 GCA_045119585.1 Acutalibacteraceae bacterium
ATTAGGTTTTCTTTCAGGTAAATTATTTCCCATTTTTAAAACAACAACGCTGCGGCGCCGTAGCTTATAAATGACATTATAACACCTGCGGTAACAACACCTACGGCAATTGCGGGGAATGCCTTTTTAAGTGAAATACCCATCATGGCGGCGATTAATGCGCCCGTCCAAGCGCCTGTACCCGGTAATGGTATTGCAACAAATAGCCATAGTCCCCAAGGACCGTATTTTTCAATTGTATCCTTTTTAGAATAGGCTTTTTGCTCCATTTTCACTACAATTCGCGCCAAAAAGCCTTCACGCTTGCTCATCCAAGCAAAAATCTTTTTAATAAATATTATAATAAATGGTGCAGGGATTATATTACCTATAATTGCAACAGGTAACGCTATATACCAGTCTACTCCCATACCAGTAGCTATAGGCACACCGCCGCGAAGCTCGATAATAGGCACCATTGAAACCAAAAAGGTTATAATCAGCTTATACAATAAACTCATTTTTTAAGTTTTCCTTTCACAAAAGAGAACATTTTATCCACAAAAATTTTAATAAACTTAAAGTTTACAATACATAATGCCACTACACCAAGCACTTGCACAAGCGCATTAAAAGGTAGTGAGCATATCATAAACACCGACTGCACAAGAATAATAACGGTATTTAAAATAACGTTACCCCAACATAAATTAAAGGGGATATATCTTGAAGAGTCGATTGCTCTTACAACAAACACAAGCAAATAGCTTACAAATGTGGCTATTGCGGCACCCTGTACCCCAAGTGGTGTTCTTATAAGCCAAAGATTAAGCGCCACATTAACCACAGCGCCTAACATTGTGGTTATAAATGAATTTTTACTGCGCTTTTCTACCACATAAACCGAGCCCATAAAATTAGCAAAAGCGCTGAATACCATAGCCGCGGTAAGCATTGGAATATACATAGCAGCCGAATAATAAGCCTTAGCGGTAAGAATTTTAATAAGCGGTATACTAAGCGCCGTAACCACACCGCCCACAAGGAACATTATACTTTGGAAGGAGCCCCAAACCTTTGAAAAAAAGTCGATATGCTCTTGTTTATCGTTTTCGGATTCGGTAACCGCCGAAAACTGCCAAGCTTGCATAAATACGGTGGAGATTAAGGTTAAAAGGGTGGGCAACTTATATGCTGCGGCATAAATACCGTTAGCTTCCGCGCCAAAAAAGCCACTTACAAAATAACGGTTAGAAACACTTGTAACCCACCAGAAAATAGTTGCGGGAATCATTGGAACGCTATATCTTAGCATATCCTTTAAAATAGTTTTATCTACTTTAAAGGTGACGTCACGCCAAAGCTTATCACGTACTACAATAAGCAGGGTTGAAAGCGCATCGGCAATAGCAACCGATAGCACGTAACCCGTAATACCAAAGCTAAACACCGCCAAAAACAGTATGTTAAGCACAATTACAAGTGAGGTATTAACAATACCCTGAATTGCAAAAAATGCGGTACTACCGCAAGCACGAATATACTTAGAGCAAAGCGAGTGATAGCAAGAAGCCATTGTGTAAAGTATTATAAGCCAAATATACCCATCAAACTGATTGGTAAGCATTAAAATCGGGGCAATAACCAAAAACGCAAGTCCACCAAGAGTTATGGTATAAAAGCCACCCGAAAAAACGCTTTTTCTGTCTATTTTACTGTCAATAGCAAAGCGGAAAACACCGTCGGTTATGCCTATAGAAATAATAGGCAGTAAAAGGTTTGCGGTTTGTTGTATAAGGTCGGCTGTGCCATATTCGGCAGTGGTAAGATAGCCGGTATAAAAGCGCACCATTAAAAACACCAACAGTTTTGAACCGAAGGTGCCTAAACTTATAAGTGCAGTATTTGAAGCTAAGGTTTTATATTTATTCATAATATTATACTTCCCAGAATAATAAACATTCTTACTATTTATGTTACTATATTTAAACTAAACTGTCAATTGAAATTTATAAAACTATCTCTTGCATAACCTACAATACCGTTGTATTCTACAAGCGCCCAATCGGGAACTCGCGCATAAACGGCTATTTCACTTCCGTTTGGAATACGCCCTATAATAGAAGCCTCTATTGATGGGTTACTTCTTACGTTAAGATTGCCGCCGTTTGTAGCAACGTTCGCTATAGTTATAGGTTGTGGGGTATTAAAAGGTATACCAAAATATTCAGTTAAAGACAATACTATATTAGCAGCAATAAGCTCGGTGTTATCCCTTATCCACTGTGCATCTTCGGCGTTATCGTGGTATGCAATCTCAATTAAAACACCCGGCGCCTTAGTTCTCGCAACTTCGCCCAATGCTGTTGTTGGCACTGTTCTTACCTTGTCGGGCAAAGGGTATATAAGTCTTAAATTTTTTGCGACAATATCGGCAAAGCGCTTTCCGCTTACACTCGACGGATAATAATAAACTTCACTTCCCCTTACTGCGCCGTTTCCTGTAGCAGTAGCATTAGAATGTAACGCTAAATGTAAGTCGAAGTTACCGCTATTAGATGCCGCTATAGACGATGCGGCATTCATCACAGGAGTATTTCTTACAAACTGTATACCGCTTGCAGCTAAGTAAGGCTCCATTTCATCGGCAATAATATTCATATATAGTTCTTCATTGCCACCGCCATTATAAGGGTTGAATTCCTGCGTAGAGGGGCTTAAATATATTGTTGGCATAAAAAAACCGTCCTTTCACTTCAAAATATGAAGCAAAAGGGCGGTTTATGTTAATTATATTAAGTTTGTGCCTCTTTTACTACTGATAAAAACCAACAGTAAAGCGCTTCGCCTAATTCTTGGTAAATTGGGTCGCCGTCATGTGAACAAAGCATCGCAAAGGTTTGTCCTATTCTTCTAACGGTATCTCCGCCACGTCGGAATGCTAAATAGTAAAAAGAGAAAGCGCCCGTATCCTGCGCGGTTTCATAAAGACCTTTGTCTTCCATTTTCAGTGTATCCAAAAAGCTTTTTTGTGCTACACCGTCAAGGTCATCATTTTCGGCATACTCTGCAAAGCCGATAGTAGCCGTAAAGGAGAGTAAAAGTCTTCTTTGTACAGTCATTTCATAATCGCTTTCTTCATTTAAAGGGTTTTTATTAGCGTCGTTTATAAATTAA